>CAYOPF010000089.1:0-11589 GCA_964405755.1 uncultured Chloroherpeton sp. | reverse complement strand
TTCAAGGAAATTCATTTTGTATTTATTGCGGAAAAGCCAATTTACTTGTCTGAAAATACGGAAAACACCGCTATATTTGATACTTTGAAATACATTAAATTCTTTCGAAAAGCTGACTTTAATAAATTATTGAATTCTCAAGTTTTTCAAAATTTTCAAACAACTAATAATGCATTATTATTAGTTTCTAAATCCCAGCTTAAATTAAATATTGATCAATTTGTAAATTACATAAACTCTACACAAACTAAATTTCTTCATATTAGTTTAACTGATTACAAATATCCATTATTTGACGAAATCTGCAAAAAGACAAACTCAATTACAATAAATAAAAATGATTTTAGGGAACAAGAAAAATTACAAAAGCTTACATCATATATACTTACTTCCGGTCCATACTATCGTCTGTATACATCTGAAAGTATGAAGCAAGGAGATAATATAATTGAATTAAAGAATGATTTAGATGAAGGTTCATCCTGGTTGAAATTATATGATAAAGATTTTCCTTCGGTTGACATCGACGAACCTGTCTATTTCTATGGGATTTTGGATTCAGGAACGAAAAGAACAAAAATATTTAAAATAATTGGAAATAATCGACCTCAGGTTATAACAAATATTGTTTCAAGTAATTCCAATTTTCAAATTCTAAATTTTCAACCTAATTCAAAGCTATTACCTAACGAGGGATTTGATTTGAGAATAGAATTTCAAAGCCAATCTACTGTATTTGATTCTTCTCTAATTACACTATACACCAATGCAAATCAAGAATACAGAATGTACCTCTACGCCGGTAAAGCTAAATCGTTTACTAAAAATGATTTGCAATTATTAGGTGTTCAAGAAAATATGATGGTATTAGGAAACGACTTATTAAGATTTCAATGGGCTGGATCGCATCCTCTTGATACTTTTTTATTTCAATACAAAATTTTTGGAGAAGATACTTGGAGATTGATTTCAAATAAATCATCAGGCAATATACAGAATTGGGTTATTCCAGACATCCCTGATACTTCTATTCAGTTTAGACTTTCCCAATTAAATAATAAACTTAATTCCGAAAAAGTAATATTATTGGAAGAACACAGAGGTAAAATCTCAGAAGTTAGCTTTAGTCCAAACGATAGTTTAATTGCTACTGCTGGCGAAGATGGCTATATCTATCTTTGGAACTCAAAAAATGGGAAAAAGGTAAAAACTCTTTTTCAATCTCAATCCAAGATAATTTCGAGCATTGATTGGAGCATCGATGGAAAATACTTAGCGATAGCTGCTCTCGATACTTCTATTAAAATTTGGAGTATCGAAAGTGACGTCCTTTTTCGTGATATAAATACAAATAGTAAAGTTGTTTCTGTTCATTTTTCGTACGATGGAAATTATTTAATTGCTCGCCAAAATGATAATACTTTCATTGTTTATGAATTTCCTTCATTGCAAACTGTAAACATTTCCAAAATACCTTTCGACGTTACTTATTTTGAACTAAATCCTAATAATCATTACTTTCTCGCTACAAACCTAGATGGTAACTTCATTATTTTTGATTACCTTCAGAATAAAAATGTTAGTAATTACCCTGCAACTGGTTTTCCTATTCTTTCGGGTTCTTTTAGTCCAACTGGCAACAATGTTGTTATTTCAGGTGTAGATAATAAAATTAGAATTTATGATGTTAATACAGGTCAGAATGTTCTAACTATTTTCGATTCACAAAGTCCTGTAATAGAAGTCAACTGGTTGAAAAACAGACAATTTATAGCTACATCGAGCGGAGAATTTATTAAATTATGGTCGCCAAGTGATGGTAAATTGCTCGAAACTTACGATCAGCATTCTTCTGGAGTGTATTATATTAAATCAAACAATAAAGGTAATTTAGTTGCCAGTGTAGACCAAAATAATATTATTCATTTATGGTCTCCTTTTGATTTTCCATTTATCAAACCCATGACTATTTCTATCGAGTCTCCCAAAATAAATGTTATACAAAAAAAAGTTAAAACAAATTCCTATTTTATTTCAAATATACAAGTAACTGATACTTTGAATTTTTATTTCGAAGATGTAGCTTTTAACGATACAAAAAAATATATTTATATCGATACTCTAACTCTTTCAACCTCATCCAATATTATTAACATCGACGAAAAATATTCATTTTATCCATTCAATTCAGCAGGAACATTGCCTGTAACGATGAATTACATACCTCGAAATATCGGCCTAAACCAAATTGACTTTAACATCAAATCTGGTACAAAATTATTTAAATCACAAGTTAACGCAAATGTTCTTCCGAACATATTGGACAGAAAATTTCTTGAAGTAAATTTCGGGAAAGTCCCTTTAGGCAAATCCAAGGATACCAGTGTATTTATGTTACAAAATATAAGTGAAGGACCAATTACAATAGATAGTATAAAATTTTTTAACGGTAGCGATTTCAAATTAGTTTCCTTGGACTTACCCTTTACTATAAGACAAACTGGTGGAGCGTTTGCTCCTACTCTACAGTTTACACCCTCTAAATTAGGTCCTCAGGGTGGTTTTTTTCTAGTATATTTGGATCGATTACTCCCGGTAGATGTATATTTTTATGGAGAAGGTTTAGCCCCTAAACTAGATTTTGTTAACGAATTAAAAACAATTTCTAATATATGTGAAAAAAGCATTACCATACCTATAATTATTAGGAATTCTGGTAATTCTGTTTTAGAGATAAAGACTATACAAATCGATGCCTCGATTAAAAATGAATTTTCGATATTATATTACCCCTTGAAAATTGAACCTTCTTCAACTGACACTATTAGGTTAAGATGGACCCCAATAATTCATGGTAAAAACAATATAAATTTAACTATAAAAACAAATTTGCAATCTACAAACAGAGAGCAGAGTAATATTGAATTCCAAACTGAATACAACTACTATAGCTTCAATATCAACCCGAGTCCGGTTATTTACGAACCATTAGATGACAATAATCGAATACAAAAAGTAATAACTGTCGATAATATTGGTAGTATCTTTTCCGATTTTAATGTTGAAAATAACTTGAAATACTTTTCTTTAGATAGTGTTCAAAAAATCAATAATAATGGTCTTTTTTATATTAGTTTTCTTGGAGGATTCCAAAAGAATTATTACTCTGATACTTTGATAATAAAAGATGATTGTGGAGTAACTTATCAAGTGGAACTTATTGCTTTACTAAATAAAAATCAAGCACTATTAACGATTCAGGATTCCATTGATTTGGGTGCATTAATCTGCGAGAACAAAGTAGAAAAGCGAATTTTAATACAAAATGTCGGTAATTCCGATTTAATTATTTCTGAAATATCATTCCAAAATCCATCAACAAGTCTCAATGTTACTCCAAATGAATTAACAATTCCTCCTAACTCATTTTCTTACATCACTATTAATTATCAACCTACTAAAAGTCAAATCTTAAAGACCATCTTAGCTTTGAAGACAAATGCAATTAATCACAGTGGTGGTATTGCGTTCATCCCTATAGTTGGAATTAAGGAAGAAGTCTCCTATTCTTTCGATTCCGACACGATCGACTTTGGTTCTGTTGCTCAGGATGTGATTACTGAAAAGGAAGCATTGTTCGAAAACATCGGAACAATAGCTCTCTCGTATAGTTTTAAAAACTTCGACAATATTTTTACGCTTCTGTATACCGAAGAAGCAAACATATTCCCTAACCAAAAAAAGAAAATTACGATAAGGAAAAATGCAACTACTAAAGAAGGATTAATCCTTGATAGTCTTGTCTACACAGATTTATGTGGGAATAGCAAGAAAGTGATTTTAAAAATCAACGTTGGCAAAACTCCAAAACATTTTATTTTCTCACTTCCCTATCCAAATCCTACCTTTAACGAATCGAATATTTCAATCAAATCAAATTATCCATTCAATCTAAGTTATCAGCTTTTCGACTACTTAGGCAAAATTGCCAAGCAAACTGATGTGGAAACGATAACTGATAATCAATACAATTTAAACATTAATCTTAATAACTATTCTGCAGGTATTTATCTGTTAAAATTAAAGATAGATAACGATGAATATGAATTTAAGCTGATTAAATTAAATTGATAGAACAAGGTTAATAATTTTTTCGTAATTTAGAATTCCATTTTTTCTATTAATTTAAAGGTTTATTATGTCTCTACTAAAAGAAAAATTAACTCAAGTTTTACCAGGTCAAATCTCAGAAATTTCGAAGTTCGTGAAGGAAAACGGCGATAAAGTAATATCGCAAGTTACTATTGCTCAGGTTTACGGTGGTATGCGTGGCGTTAAAGGCCTAGTGTGCGATACTTCTGAAGTTCCTCCAGACAAAGGTCTTATTATTCGCGGTATCGAGCTGATGAATTTAACGGACAAAACCCCAGAAGAAATTTTCTGGTTGCTTTTAACTAGTGAATTACCAAACGAAGCAGAACTCAAAGATTTACAAAATGAACTCGATGCACGTTCCGAAGTTCCTCAATATGTTTGGGATGTAATCGATGCAATGCCTGCTGATTCCCATCCAATGGCAATGTTCAACACAGCTGTGCTCGTTATGCAAAAAGAATCTGTTTTTGCCAAAAGGTACGACGAAGGTATGAAAAAGCCCGAATATTGGGAAGCTACTTTAGAAGATTCTTTGAACATTGTCGCTAAATTACCTGCTATCGGTGCTTATGTTTATCGAAAGAGATACAATAAAGGTCCTAGAATTGAACCTAAGCAAGGAGTGGATTGGAGCGAAAATTACGTCCATATGTTAGGGTTAGGCGATCCTAATGGTGATTTTACCAAACTTATGAGACTTTATTTGAATTTGCATAGCGACCATGAAGGTGGCAACGTTAGTGCCTATTCTG
This sequence comes from uncultured Chloroherpeton sp., assembly GCA_964405755.1. Lineage (GTDB taxonomy): Bacteria > Bacteroidota > Ignavibacteria > Kapaibacteriales > UBA2268 > GWF2-33-9. The sequence goes on along the minus strand of CAYOPF010000089.1, from coordinate 6,682 downwards.
CTGCTACCATCAATTCCGCTCTATCCGATATGTACTATTCACTTTCTGGTGGATTGAACGGACTGGCTGGTCCTTTGCATGGTTTAGCTAATCAGGAATGTTTGGGTTGGATTTTGGACGTTATGGAAAAATTCGGTGGCGTTCCTTCCAAAGAAGATTTAGAAAAATTCGCTTGGGATACTTTGAATTCAGGTAAAGTTATTCCTGGATACGGTCATGCGGTGCTTAGAGTTGTGGACCCACGCTTTGTTGCTTTCCGTGCCTTCGGTCATCAATACATGTCGAACGATCCAGTTTTCCAGACTGTTGATTTAGTGTTCAACGTTGTGCCTGAAGTATTGAAACAAGTTCAAAAAATCAAAGATCCTTGGCCAAATGTCGATGCAGGTTCTGGTGCATTGCTTTATTACTACGGATTGAGAGAATTCAGCTACTATACAGTGTTGTTCTCAATTTCCCGTGCATTGGGTATTGCTGCTCAATCTGTTATCGCTCGGGCTTATGGCTTGCCTATCACAAGACCTAAGTCTTTGCCTACAAAAGAATATATGAAATTAGTTTAAGATAAAAAGAGGTTTTATGAAAATTACAGTTATTGGTGCTGGAAATGTTGGTGCAACTGTTGCTCAGTTGCTTGCAAATGCCGAATTAGCAAACGAAATTATCCTCGTTGACGTACTCGAAGGTATTCCCGAAGGAAAAGCTTTGGATATGTACGAATCCATGCCTGTTTTAGAATCCGATTCTAAAATTTTTGGTACTAATTCCTACGAGCTTACTGCAAACTCCGACATCGTTATCCAAACTGCTGGACTGGCTCGCAAGCCTGGTATGACTCGCGATGATTTATTGGTTAAGAATGCCGAAATAGTTTCCACTTGTATCGAAAGTGCCTATAAATATTCACCAGATGCCTATTATATCGTTGTTTCCAATCCTTTGGATGTGATGACTTATTTGGCTTATCAGGTTACTAAATTGCCTCGCCAGAAAGTGGTCGGCATGGCTGGTATTTTGGATACTGCTCGCTATCGCTCGTTCATTTCGATGGAATTGGGCGTTTCCATGCAAGATATTCAAGGTATGATTCTTGGTGGACACGGCGACACTATGGTACCTCTACCACGCTTTACAACTGTTGCTGGTATTCCGCTTACCGACTTGTTGCCTAAGGACCGCATCGACGCTATTTGTGCGCGTGCTGCTGGCGGTGGTGGAGAAATCGTGAAATACCTCAAAACTGGCTCTGCTTACTACGCTCCTGCTGCTGCTACCGTCCAGATGGTGGAATCTATCGTTAAGGACCAAAAACGCATTCTCCCTTGCTCTGTAATGCTCAACGGCGAATACGGCGTTAATGGTGTTGTTGTTGGTGTGCCTGTTAAATTAGGTAAAGATGGAGTGGAACAAGTAATCGAATTAAATTTAAATGAAGATGAAAAATCTTTGTTCGATAATTCTGTTTCTCACGTCCGCCAAACCATCGATGAAGCCAAGGCTTTGCTCCAGTTGTAATCTGTTTTTTTAATTCAAAAAATAAAGAGAGTTGCCCAATCAGGCAACTCTTTTTTTTCTCTAAATCTGCTTCCAATCGGTATTCTATCACCTTCCATACATTTTCGTTTACGGAAAATTTTTCATTTTTTTTAGTTTTTTCTCTATTTTGCCCCTATATGCCGATGAATACTACCTAAAGGGCAAAATGAGCACGATTATGAACGTTTTTTTTTCCAATATCATTGATTTTACTTTGTTTACAAAGATATTTCTCGATATTTTTGTTTTTTGATGAATAAATTATGAATTTTTTTAATAATTCAAAAAAATATTTTTTTTTATTAGTTTATACCCTAAAATGATTTTTCGACCACTTTTATGAATGAGTTTCCGTTTTCGACCTTTTTTATTATCAAGCATTTACGAAATTAATTCATTTTCAGTTCATTTTAAAATGAAAACTCTATGAACATTTTTTAATAAATAAAATTAAATAAAGTACGTTTTTAAAAAACTTTGTTATATTTTTGTCTTGTAGTTCTTTGCATAATTCAAAAAAAATACTTTTGCACTAACGATACAGATTTATTTTTTTCAGCAAAGAATTCGATGAAAAACACTTGGCAGGTTCTTCTAAATACACAAACTGAATTTAAGATAATACATCATAAATTAGCTCTTTGAAAATTGTTCTAAAATTAATTTCAAATTAACACGAAACTCACTTTTTGTCTGATGGAATTTCCTAATTTTGAAATAGTCAAAATAAATTAGTTACGATTAAAAAAATAGTATTGGCAGAACTAAAAATGATAATCCACATTTTGACTTCATACTGAACAATCTTCGAAAAGAATACAAAAAAACACCAATATAGTTTTAATTAACTATACAGAAGCGTTATTTGAAAATTGGAAATGCGACCACAAGAGAAAAGTAGAAAATTTACAACGATTACAATCAGATATCAGCTGATTGTGGGGCAATGCTCGTAAGAAATCGGGTAAGAGGATCATTTCCTTCCAGCAACACTTTGAGAAAAGTTTGGAAGGTAGGTCTCCTTAAAATCTCCTCTCGGAGGGGGTTAAGGGGGAGGTTCTGATGCCTGTTAGTCTCCTCGAGAAGGAGGTTTAAGGGGAGAGATTCATTTACTCCCCTTCCCACGATCGCAAACCCAGTTTAGCTGATAGATGTGTGAAAATAAAAAAAACACCGGCCAGGCTTGGCAGGGTACCCGACCGGCTTTTTTGGAGACTTTACACACGAAAAAATTCAATTAAAAAAAAACGTGTGCTCTTTAATATACGTCCGAGAAAGAAAAATATTTTAATAAATTATGAAAAAATTAATAATTTATTAAATTGTGGAAAACTTGCTATAAAATACAACCTTTTGGTTTCGTTCTTTGACATAACTGGACGAATGGTTTGGCAGAATCGCTCGTTCTTCCGACTGCACCGAGGTGCTTTCGTTGACTCACATAGACTATTGTGGATACCTAATAGAATATTTTAATCTCGTCGATATATAATTGGCGGATCCCCCGATAAGATTAATACGCCTTCTATACAAATTTCCACATAAGCGGTTTCAGGTTCCCAATGCTCCCGCAATAAAAAATATCAGAACTAAAAAAGCAGGGAATAATGTGGTTTCTTCTTGTTTAATCACGGTAATCCTTAAGCAAGCGGTCTTTGGCGGTTATTTCTTCCATAAGAAAACACCCAAAATGTATAATTATTTTTAAAAAAGTTTTAAGGAGACTTTACAATGAAAAAATTAGCAGTATTATTATTTGCATTGCTATGCTCTACTGCAGTGTTCGCTCAAGTTGGCTACCCAGGCGCACCTGTAACAGCAGAAACATTTTTGAACATTTCTGTTATCAATCCATTAACAGTAACTGCACCAACTGCTCCAACTTTACCAGTAGTAATTGACGGAACAAGCAGAACTTTTGCAACAGATATACCTGTTGTTTTCACTATCACTGGAAACGAAGGTTGTGACATTGACGTTACAACTTCGACATCGGTAACTGTAAGTGGTGGTGTGACATTATTAGGTTCATGGGGAATAGCACCAATGATATTAAGCGGTGATGTTGGTGGATATGCTACAGGAACTGCAGCACATACATTTACTATTACTGGCTTAGACGCAACTGGCGCAGGTCATGCACCAGGAACAGTTACATTCACATTAGAAGTTCGTGCTGAATACACTAACTTATAATAGTTATTTTAACTAATTATTAATCAATAAATAAGGAAAAAATAACTATGAAAAAATTATTAGTAGTATTAGTAGTGCTAACTGGATTTGCAATCAGCACTTATGCACAAACAAATGCATACACAACTGCAAATGCTAAATCCAAAGACGTAAGTATCACTGCAAAAGTGATTGCACCTATCACAATTTTAACAGTAGGAACAGACCAAAGTATATGCCCAGTAGTTGTTAAGGGAGCAACAAGAACGTTTACTCCAGTTGTTACTAAACCAGAATGAGACGGTCCATTTCCAAATCCAAGCTCTGGAAACTATGGATGGCTATTCTTCTGTACCAAACAAGCAGGACCAGAAAGTCACGGAACTGGTGGAATCGGCAGTAATTATGGATTAGATCCATATAAAGTTAAAATGAATTTCAAAGTACACGACGATGGAACAACATACTTAGGTTTGGAAGGAAAAGTATATTTCTTCGAAAAGGATTCACAATTACCAATTTATGAATATCTTTATACAACATTGGGCGAAGATTTCGATACTTGGTGGTATGCCGATGAAGCACAAGTTTATATGGCTTTCTACTTAACCAAAATCAATGCAACAAACAACAAACTAACTTTAGGTAAAAAACAAATTAAAGTAACATTAAGCATGTATTACGATGCTATTTAATTATATGTCAAGAATATTAGGAGAAATTAAAATGAAAAAATTATTATTAGTATTAGTAATGGTCTTGGCATATACATTTAGCTATGCAGAAGACTACCAACCAGACCAAATCGGCAAAAACTTCGATATCAAATCAGTTCTAATCAACGCAGAAGTGATTGCACCAATCGCAGGATCATATACAACAGCAATGGGATTAAATGATGTAATAATGGGTTCAAAAAGAACTTGGACAAATGTATCACCTGATTTTGGACCATCAGCAATGTTATCAATATCTGCAGCTAATTACGCATATCAAGTTACATTCAGTAATACTTTCAGCAATGGAAATTTAATTGTAACAGGAAAATGGTACGACGGAAGTACTGAATTGACATCTCCTGCTACTTTTACAGGAAATAAAAATATTGAGTATATCCTTGATGAAGTAGATGCAAGTTTAATATCAACACCTGGACTTATGACTGTAACTGTTAGTGCTTCAATCGTATATACTGGAATATAGTTAGATTTTATTAGATTAATACTATAACTATATTGATAAATGAAGAAATCACTTAAACCACTCGTTATGCCTAATTAGATAACGGGTGGTTTTTTCCACAAAACAAGAAGGAGAGAATATGTATAAAAAGTTATTGTTATACGCCCTGATATCACTAATCAACCTTAGTGTTGCATTGGCGATGGACGAGGACGAAAACGACAAAAAGAATAATTCGGAATGTTATATCATATTCTCCGAGAATGATAACATCGATTTAGGCACAATAACCAAAGAGCAAATTAAGAATTTTTTAAATGAATATTCACAAAAGATTGTTAAGTTTGTAATTAAGACCTGCAACAATGGTCCAATAGTAATAAAAAAACTAGAAGATATCTATATCGATGGTTTCGAAATAAAATCCGAATGGAGAATGGGACCAGTAACAGGTATGGAGGAACAATTCAATGATATTGAAGAAGTAAAACCAACAAACAAACAGTATGTAGTAACTTTAAAGATAAAATCAATCAAGTTGACAAAAGAAATAAATGCAGGCAGATATACCGTTAAACCCTCAATATCAGTAGAAAAAAAAGTAAACAATTAGGAGAATTCCAATGAATAAATATTTTTTTTAATTTTAGCTACTATTCTGATACTACCCCAAATAACCAAATCGCAAGTATCAATTTATCCGCAAGCAATATTTTTTAGCTCCACCGAGCGAGCATCCACAGTAAAAGTGATGAACAATGGAGATAAACCAAAAGAAATCGATATTACATTGAAGTTTGGCTATCCAGGAAATGATTCGCTTGGGAATAGCAAAATGATTTATGACGATACCATTAATACCAGGTTTTCTATTGTTCCTTTGTTGAAAGTATTTCCAAAAAAATTAGTTCTCAAACCCAAAGAAGAACAAGTAGTAAGATTGATGTTAGGAAATTTGGCAGATGTTCCCGATGCAACATATTTCGGACGAATTTTCGTAACTTCTGCAGATATTGTCGAGGAAATTGATACCACTTTCAAAGAAGACGAGATTATACCACAATTCAAAATGGCCTTTACAGTGGTTGGAGCGTTAGTCCTACGCAAAGGAAATGCGGAATGTAAAGTTGACATTACCAAAGCATCCTTCAGATACGACACAACCAATGCCCCGTTTTTAATGGTTGATTACGACATATCGGGCAACACCCCATTCTTTGGAACAACATATATTAAAATCAAAGACGATAAAGGCAATGTTGTTCAGGAATTAGCCGAAGTAAATCCAATTTATGTGGATACCCGCAAAGCTTACAAGTTGGATAAAACCAAGGTTTGGAAAGGAAACTTTCAAGCAGAAGTAACTTTAACCAATGAGCACCGCGATGTGCCCAAAGAGTACAAAACCCCGATCGACAAAACCACAAAGACACTCGATTTGAAACTAGATTAATATTTACTATTAAATTAATGTGAAAATTAATCAAATCAAATGGAGAATTTGCTTTGTTCTGATTGTATATTGTCTGTTTCAATTCAATTCGTTACTGAAGTCCGAGGAAGAAGCAATATTTTCGATTAGAGCCGAAAAGTATTCCTTTGAAAGCATTGTTTATCTTGATAGCAATAAAGTATTTATTCCATTCGAGCAAACAGTTGGGTTTCTTAAGATATTTTACGAGGTAAATGATTCTAAGTTATTCAAAGGGTATGTAAATCGTCAGGATAGCACATACTATGTGGACTTTTCCAATCAAACCTACCAGAATATATCCAAAGTCGTAAAGCA
>CAYOPF010000088.1:7059-11623 GCA_964405755.1 uncultured Chloroherpeton sp. | reverse complement strand
TTTTTGTCGAAGGATTCCGACAAGGGAAATAACAGGAAGTGGCCTTCGCGCAAACCAGAATACTGACGAGTATCGTAAAAGGCATCCGTTTTTAAAAATCCACCCCAGCCAATACCAAATTTTTGCTCTGTTTGAGCCATTAAGCTAACTACACAGAAAAAAGCCAAAACAACAGTACATAATTTTTTCATAAAAACACCTTTGAATAATTTAATATAATGTGCAGATTAATCTTCTATGAACAAATAAATTAATTAAATCAAACCAAATTACCAAAAGGATAACAAACAACAATAATTATACCAAAGAATTGACAAAATTTATTTACAATTATAATCTACAAATTCGTTTATTAATTAAATTTTCAGTAATTTCGTAAATTCTAATTTTGGAGGAAGAATAAAACTTAATTTTTTACCTAAAGTTTTATTGAGAAAATAATATGTGGATAAACGAGATTACGTCGGAGGATAAAGAACAACAATCACTCCTTAAAAAGAATTGCTCTCTTCCGAAACATATCGGAATAATTATGGATGGTAATGGTCGCTGGGCAGAACAGAGGAATTGGAACAGGTTGGAAGGTCACAGAATGGGCATCGAAAGCGTAAGAGACATAGTTAAAGCATCATCACAACTTGGAATTGAATACCTGACTCTTTACTCATTTTCAATTGAAAACTGGAATAGACCAGCCGAAGAAGTAAACGGCCTAATGCAATTATTGGAGTATTACCTTCGAAAAGAAATTACTGATCTTCACAAGAATAATGTTAGAATCAATACTATTGGCAAAACAACTTCACTTCCGTTAGTCGTGCAAAATTTGCTTTACGAAGGAATCGAAAAAACTAAACATAATACTGGGTTGACACTAACCTTAGCATTAAGTTATAGTGCAAGATGGGATATAGTACGAGCAACTCAATTATTAGCTATGGATTATAAACTGGGCAAAATTACTCCAGAAGAAATCAACGAGAAAAACTTTTCAAAATATCTTACTACAAAAGATTTACCAGATGTTGATTTGCTTATACGAACTTCGGGAGAATTACGTCTTAGTAATTTTATGTTGTGGGAAATGGCATATGGAGAGATATATATTACAGAAAAATATTGGCCCGATTTCCGTCGGGATGAATTATACAAGTCTATTCAAAGTTATGCAGGTCGAGAAAGAAGATACGGACGAATCAGCAAACAAGTTGCTAATTCGAGGAATAATACTATTAAAGTAAAACAATGGAATTGAAGATGAGGATAATTGTTGTTATTTTCACTTTCTTGCTGGCATATTCTTATAGTAATTCACAAATATTGAATACTCCTCGCGAACAAAACAAACAAATAATAATTGCTGGAGTAAGTGTGGAAGGCAATAATTTTGTTTCTGCCGAAACTATTATTTCTCTTTCTGGATTGCGTGTGGGAGATGTTATCAATACTGTTAACGAAACAAAAATTCAAAATGCAATATTAAACCTTTGGAAAAGAAAACAATTTCATAAAGTAAATATAATTGTTGATAGAATTACCGAACAAGGTATTTTTATTTTAATTCAGGTTCAGGAGTTCCCAAGACTCAATGAAATTTATATAAAAGACAATGACAAAGTAAGCACTAAGGATATAGAAAAGGTAATAGGCAAATCCAAGGGTGAAGTAATCTCCAACTATGATACAGTTCTTATTAATCAAAGAATTAAGAAGCTATATACTGATGAGGGTTTGCTACACGCCCAAGTATTGAGTGATATCCGATACACTGAATTAAAGAATTATATTGATTTAAATATATTTATGAACGAAGGTACTAAATTTAACGTTCGTTCTATAAACATTGTTGGCAATTCCTTAATTGATGCCGATGATTTAGTTGGAGCTATGGAAGAAACATCGGTAGTTCCTTGGTGGAAATTCTGGAAATCTGGAATATTCGACGAGAAAAAGTATCAAGATGACAAAAAACTTTTGGTTAATTACTACAAATCCAAGGGTTTTATTGATGCAGAAATCATTAAAGATACTATTTCCTACGATTTAGAGAAAGGCAAAGTCGATGTAACTATTAATGTTTACGAAGGTAACCGATTCTATATTCGAAGTATAATTATTGAAGGCAACACAGTATATTCCGATGACATAATTAATAGACGACTAGATTTTAAGACTGGGGATGTGTACGATGTTGAGAAAATGAAAAAGAATCTGGAAGCTAATCAAGACCAAACAGATGCGGCATCACTCTATCTTGATAATGGTTATTTACAAGCACGTTTAATTCCAAATGATAAACGTATTGGCAAGGATTCAATTGATTTGACAATACTGATTTATGAAGGATCCCGTTATAAAATTGGTAAAGTCGATATCGTGGGAAACACAAAAACGAAGGATAAAGTAATACGAAGGGAACTATACACAAGGCCTGGCGAATATTTCGACCGATCTGCAATTATCAGAAGTGTACGAGCCCTGGGTGCAATGAATTATTTCAACCCAGAAAAGTTACGTCCCGATGTAAAGCCTTCGGAAGTTGACAATACAAGTGTTGATGTTATTTATCAGGTGGAAGAACGCTCGACTGATACTTTCAACGCTTCGATAGGTTTTGCTGGAACATTTGGACTGACTGGTTCCATTGGATTTTCATTTAATAACTTTTCGTTACTCGAGCCATTGCAAGGTGGTTCAGGACAAGTGTTCAATTTTAATTGGGAATTTGGACAATTTTCAAGATATCAAACATTTTCTGTAGGTTTCACCGAACCATGGTTAAATAATGAACCAACAACGATAGGTTTCAATTTGTTCGATACTCGCTATTCATATTACTTTGATATGAGGAGGACAGGTGCGACTGTAAATCTAGGACGAAGATTTCGTTGGCCAGATGATTACTGGCGAGGAGATTGGAGCTTGCGCTGGATGTACAACGATGTCGGTGCTGGATCGTCATCGTATTTTATTTCTGGAACCGAAATATCCGTTTCTCAAAGATATTCAAGAATAAGTATAAACAACCAGTTCTTTCCATCTGTGGGTTCCCGTTTTTCATTAAGTAATGATTTTGCATTGGGATCAATTGGGATTGGTAAAACTGATTACTTTAAAACAGAGTTAACTTTCGATTCGTTCACACCAGTTTTTAGTATTGAAGGTATCGACAGATTAGTTTTTATGCTTTCAACAAAATGGGGATATATCAACGGATTTAAATCCGATTCGACTATCCCTCCAATAGAACGCTTTTATATGGGTGGAAATGGCTTAAGTGGTTGGGGAGTTACTCCACTTCGGGGTTACCAAGACCGATCAATCGGTAGCGATGCCGGCAGTTATGTTTTAGCAAAATATACAGCAGAATTGCGTTTTGCAATTTCAATGGATCCAATGCCAATCTATATCTACGCTTTTGCAGAAGCTGGTAATGTTTGGAAGAGCTTTTCTAAAATGGATCCCTTCGAATTAAAACGTTCAGCTGGGTTGGGTGTACATTTATTTATCAATCCAATAGGAATGCTTGGTTTCAGTTATGGTTATGGATTCGATCCTACAGTTGGTTCCAAAGCTCCATCTGGCTGGCAGTTTTTGTTTCATTTAGGACAACAATAAATTAATAAAAAATATAGGTGAATTATTATGAAAAAAACAATTATTTTAGGATTAATTGCAATCTTTTTTGTAGGTTTTCTGGCTCAATATCAACTTAATGCACAAGCAAAAGATGTAGGAATTAAATTTGGTGTTGTAGATATCGAGACAATTTTAAAAGAAATGCCCGAAGCAATCGATGCCGATAAAAAGTTAAAAGAAATTGGTACGAAATGGCAAGATACCTTAATCAATATGAAGAAAAATTTCGATGATAGAATTCAAAAATACCAAAAACAAAAGACACTGATGAATACTGAGCAGCAATCTAAAGAAGAAGAATCGCTACAAGCATTGCAAATGCAAATGATGCAATATCAAGAACAAAAATTTGGCAATACTGGTGAATTGAACCTAACTCGAGAAAAATTTCTCGATCCTATTCGCCTTAAAGTACGTAATGCTATACAAAAAGTAGCTAAAGATGAGAAACTTGCTTTAGTTTTGGATAAAGGCAATCCTGCTGTACTTTATTTTGAAGAAAAATTTGATTTGACATTTAAAGTACTGGATGTGATTAAGAGGGGACAATAATAATCGTCATTACTCAAATTAATAAAAATCTGAAGATTTTAAAATGAAAAAAACAGCAATTATAAGCTTAATATTTTTTGCACTTACAATGCAAATTTTCTCACAACGGGTTGCTTTTATAAATTCCAATATGATACGTTCCAAATTTACGGAATCCCAACAGGCCGAGCAAAGAATACGTTCTTTTGTTGATGAATGGAAGCGAGAAATCAGTATTATGCAAAAGAACATAGACAATTTAGAATTTGAAATAAGCAAGAACCGTTTAATATGGACAGAAGAAGAAAAAGGTAATAAAGAAAAGGAACTACGCGAACTTCGAGAACAAAATGATGGTTATGCCAAGGCAAAGTTTTCTCCTAACGGCGAATAC
>CAYOPF010000088.1:0-7039 GCA_964405755.1 uncultured Chloroherpeton sp. | reverse complement strand
GTCAAATTATATTGCCCGTTGACCAAAAGATTGCTGCTGCTGTCCAGAAAGTTGCAAACCAAAAAAACTTCGATATAGTGTTCGACCAAAGTGTCCAACCCCTTGCATACGTTAATTTTAAATTCGATTTAACACTCGACGTATTAAAAGAACTAGGCGTTGATGTTGGGGAAATGGAAAAAGAGCTACAAGAAAAAATACAAAAAGATCCTGCCAATCAGAAAAAGGAAACTGTTCAGCCGCGGCGCGTTTCGAGAACCAAGAAACCTCAGCAAGAACAAGAAATGGAACGGCCCGAAGATGATAAACCAATTGAATTTTCGCAACCTGAGAAGAAATAAATTATGAAAGTCGAAGATATAATTCAAATTATTGATGCTGAACTTATTGGCAACACAAATCAAGAAATTTATTATTTGAATAGAATTGAGTATGCCGAAGTTGGAGAAATTACTTTTTATGCAAAAGAAAAGTATCTTCCCTTTTTACAAAAATCTAATGCCACTGCTATCCTTGTTCCTATGGAATGGGAAGGAAGTCCCAAAGATAATCAGGTATATATCAAAGTTAGAGATCCATATCTATCATTCCTGCAACTAGTATTATTTGTTGATAATCAAAGGAAAAGGGACTTAATTGGAGTTCATCCGACTGCTGTAATCGAACCTACTGCTAAAATGCACGATAATATATTTATTGGTGCTAACTGCTATATAGGACAAAATGTGATTATTGGTGAGAATACAAAGATATATCCTAATTCTGTAATTGAGCAAAATTCAATAATTGGTAATAACACCATAATTTATCCGAATGTATCAATTTATGAGGACACTCTAATTGGAAATCAATGCATAATTCATTCCGGGGCAGTAATTGGATCTGATGGTTTTGGATTTGTTGAAAATTCCGATAAATCGTTTTCTAAAATACCCCAGATTGGAAATGTTGTAATCGAGGATGATGTAGAAATTGGTGCAAACACAACCATAGACCGTGCCTTTGTTGGCTCCACAATAATCCGAAAAGGAACAAAGCTGGACAATCTCATTCAGATTGCTCATAATGACGATATAGGCGAAAATACAGCAATGGCAGCCCAAGTAGGTGTTTCGGGTACCGTAAAAATTGGCAATCGTGTTCGTCTTGGAGGGCAAGCTGGAATTGCTGGCCATTTGGAAATTGGTGATGATGTTGTTATCCTGGCACAATCTGGTGTTCCAAGTTCAATTACCAAGCCAGGTGTATATGTTGGTTCACCACCTCGCAATAAAATGCATGCTTTCAAGATCGAAGCAGTGATAAATAATCTTCCTGAGGTTTACAAGGACATAAAGCGTATTAAAGATAAGCTTGGAATAGAATAATTACAAATTTATTGTAAGTAATGTTTTTGGGGTTATTATTGCTAAATAATAACTCCTTTTTTGTTTTGGATAATTATTATAATAATCCTGAGAAGTTACAACTATTGAATAATCAATGTATGGGTGTCTATTTTGTAACTCATTTAAAATTTCAACTGCTGTGGTAAAATCATTATATACTTGCAAGATATTTAAATTTTCCATAGTTAGAACTAAGGGTTCCAAATTCAAGGAGAAAGCAAAGTATGTATCATTAGTTTTAGTTAGCAATTCACTATTTCTGATGATAGTTTGAATTGTAACAGGTGGTATGCCGTAACTATCAATTTGTTTAGCAGCAATAGGGGATAAATCGATAATTCGATTTCTGATAAATGGACCTCTGTCGTTGATAATAACAAGTGTAGATTTATTGTTTATATTATTTTTAACTTTAACAATCGAACCAAATGGAAGTGTTCGATGAGCCGCTGTATATTTGTTTGTTAAGAATAATTCTCCACTTGAAGTTTTTCGGAAGTGGAATTTTTTCCCATAAAATGAAGAAACTCCTGATTGTGTGAATTGTAATTCTTCGGTAAGATTTATATTTTGTTTTGCAATTTCAAGTTCTCGTTCTTTAAATATCAACTCTTCGGAAAATTTGAGAGGAAGGTCGGTATAGTCTTCCGCCTGAGTTATCAGGATAACCGATAATATTAAAAGAACTGTAAAAAGTAATATTCTGGTTAGTTTGTTTATATATTTTTTTATTTCAAAAATCATTCTCGTTCGAGTTTGTTACACATAATAAAAAGTAATTATTTTGCCCCCAAAATCCTCCTTATGCTATTTGTTTTAATTAATGTTTATACTTTTAATTCTGCAAAATAATAAAAATAAACGATTTAACCAAAAAATTGTTGTTTTAAATTAATTTTTCATCCAACACAAGATAAAAAAATAGGTCTTGTTATTATGAGCCGTAGGCGAAGGATCTAAATTATTTTCATTTTTTTTAATAAATTGACAAAAATGTTATATATATATTAAAGAAATTTATTAAATTTGCAGAAAGTAAAAATAATATTTAAATGATATGGGCAGGGATATATAGAGAAATAGGTATAAGTTTTGAAAAGGGCATAGGATGGGCTTCATGGCTTTATGGCTTTATAGAGACGCTTATAATTTATTTTTATTGTACCAAAACTACGATTAATTCAAATTATCCAAAGAAAGAAAAAACAATTTGTTCAAATAAATTTTGTCGAGAAAAAATATTTGTTTACAACTGCGAGTGGAAATTCATTACGGAGCGGCTAAAAGGCAATTGCCGGAGGTGGTAATTCGGCTCTGCTTTGTAGCGATTATGCATTTAGCAAGGTTACCACAAACAGTTATCATCCACTCTGTTGCTAAAAGTGGAAATGTAAAAATTATTTTAAATTAATTCAGAGGAATAATATGAAAAAAATATTGTTGATATTTATTTTAACATTTTTGGGTCTTTCGAGTATATTATTTGCAGAATTAGACTATACATGGAAAGTTACCAGAAGTGGTGGTGAACTTCACGGTATTTGGCCTTTTAGGTGGATAGGTTATGAAACCGTTATTCAAAACCCCGCTAAAAAGGAATTATCTTGTACGGGTAAAGGGTTGCATGAATGTAAACTGACACCTGTTGAAATCCCACAATGTGTGGCATCTCACACTAATACTATGATAGAATATGCTGATATGCAAGTTTACGATGGAATTATGTCTGGTTCATTTACTGAAAACTATTATTGTGGTTCTCAATATTATTTATCCACAGTAACATGGTCAACAGACGAAAATGGAATTACAATTATGAATGTTACAAATATTCCTGTTAATATACCTTTTTAATTAAAATATAAATAGAGCAATGGTTGTCATAATTTAATTTGACTATGACAACCAGCTCTCGACAAGGAGCATAAAATGAAAATCCTGCAGATATTTATTATATTTTTATTTTTAGAAACAAATTATACAAATCTCAATTGTGAACTCCTCGATAAATTCGAATTGATAGGCGCTTATGAAATACACGATGTAACTTTCAATATTGAAAATTTATATTACCAAAATAATACCTTATACTACTTCAAACCCGAAATTAAAGACTCGATTATTTTGTTAGATTTAACTAATAATAAAAAATACAAATTATCTTTACCCAATAACATTGAATTTGAAGGCTTTAACACATATATTATTTGTAACGATACAATTTTTTATAATGATTGGACAACTTTTCATGCATTTAAATTTTCTGAGAAAAATATAAGTCATCTTTTTTCAACAGATTTATCTTTTACACATAAATATATGAAAAAGATTAATGATACGATTTTTGTATATGATGCAGTTATATCATCCAGAGGACTAATAAAAAAGTCTTTTACTAATATTGAAAAAATAAAATTAACAATAGGTAAGCAGTCTTTAATCAGTTTACCAGATCCAAGTGCTATCCATTTTTCTTTAATTGCATTTAATAAAATGATAGATATTGATAGTATACTTTTTTTTGTTGCTAATTATGATAAATATAAGATCAATATTTATACTTATAATAACCTTTTAATAGATTCTATAGAATACAAAAGTCCCTATTGGAGTAACAAAATTATTGACACCTTCCCATCACCATATACTACTAAACTCAACCCAGGACAACAAATATTTAAACTTAAACCTTTTACAATGAAAAATAATATTTTAAATAAAATTGATATTTTAAGTTCTGGTATTCTTGTTTGTTGGTCCGAACCAACAGGAGAAGAATATGCCGGACGACCTAAATTCGACTATTGGAAAAAAATCGATGATAATTGGAAATTAGTTTTTGAAAATGAAAATTTCAGTCACTTTGATAATGACATATTAAAGTATTTCCCATCTATTAATCTAAAATATTATAATTACAAAATCATTGATAAATATTTATTACTTCTTATTATAGGTTGTACGAAGGATATATATCTTAATTTAGGTTCTATTCCTTTAGAAGAATTACAAAGAAAAATTAACGATTTCCAAAATAATAATGAATTACCTTCTGTTGTGATTATTTATAAATTTAAAGGTGAATAGATGATAATTTTATTTCTACTTCCTTTTTTTCAATATCTTAATTCTTCAATTTATACACCAAATAACTCAAAATATCAAATATTACTTCTAGTTGATTCTCCTTTGTGTTTAAATTGCCTAATTCAAGTTGATTCAATTTTGATAGATATAGATTCTATCAAATTTGATTATTTTGTAGTTCCAAATGAAAATAGTGATTATTTGTCTCGAAAAATTGCAGTCATTAACCTTAAGAAAAAAATAAAGGCATTTAAATATCTTTTTTTTAAAGATAAATTAGAATTTTATAATTTTTGTGATATTTATAAAATTAAATATTTTCCAACAATAGTATTCATTAAAGAACAGGAAGTTAAAATATTAAAGTATGAAGATATATTCTTTAATAATATAATTAAATTAAAAATTAATGAACTAATTTTTAATTTAATTATGAAAAAGGAGGAATAGATAAATAATATCACTACCTCAAAGATATAATAATTATATTTATTTCTGCAGAGGATGTGCTTGGGCGGCCGTTTCCATTGTGGTCGGGCTTTGCCACAGCAAGTGATATGGAATTGGACGGTAAGCACGCTGCCAACGGGCACGTACACCTTGCTGATAAACTATGGAACGAAAGTGGAATCTATCAAGTTAATTAAGAATTAAAAATTTAGAATTTGTGGTTGAAGTGATATATATTGAATAACATAATCCATCCGATGACTTGGAGTCATTGGATGGATAGGAATCCAAGATGTTTCGCTATCACTCATAATAGCAAATTATTGCCAAGTCATTTAGATTATAATATCCATAGTGGCGAACTGCTGTTCGCCACTATATTTTACCAGTAAATTAACCTATCTTTGTGTGGGTGTTTTGGTTGGAAAATAAAACTATTCTTTATTATCTTTTCCCATGAAAGCTTTCAATATGTCTATTGGCACTGGAAAAACAATCGTTGAATTTTTCTCCGTTGCAATGTCCGATAAAGTTTGTAGAAACCTTAATTGCAAAGCAGTAGGGTGCTGTTCGATTAATTTAGCGGCTTCAGTCAATTGGTTAGCAGCTTGGAATTCTCCATCTGCATTGATTACTTTGGATCGTCTTTCCCTTTCGGCTTCTGCTTGGCGAGCCATAGCCCGTTGCATTTCCAATGGTAAATCAATCTGTTTCAATTCAACCGATGTAACCTTTACTCCCCATGGTTCGGTGCTATCATCAATGATTTGCTGCAATTTGTGGTTAATTGTTTCGCGTTCGGACAAGATTTCATCCAAATCACTCTGACCAAGCATGCTTCGCAGTGTTGTTTGTCCAATTTGATTTGTTGCATACAAATAGTTTTCCACTTCGACAATCGCTTTCGATGGATGAACAACCTTGAAGTACAATACTGCATTGACTTTGATGGAAATATTGTCCTTTGTAATAACATCTTGAGGCGGAATGTCGAGAGTAATTGTCCTCAAGCTGATCTTTACCATTCTGTCGATGAAAGGTATAAGCAAAAACAAACCAGGACCTTTAACCCCAATCAATCTGCCTAAACGAAAAACCACAGCTCGTTCATATTCGGCTGCAATTTTAATAGTAGAGAATAAAATAAATGCGATAAGAATAAGTAGTACAATGGAAGTTTCCATTAATCCTCCAATAATTTTTTGCAAATTAAGAAATTTTGAGATATTTTTCAGTTAACTTAGAAAGAAAAAATATATTTAATAATACTGCCAATTTGAAAATTAAATTTATCAATATTGCTGTGGTAAAAACTCTTAACAATACCACCTAAGTATAACTCTGGACTTAAGCGGAAAGAGTAGTCAGTTCCATAAACATAAACTGCTGAATTCATTGAATTTGAATTAATTAATTCATTTCCTGAGAAAATGGAGGAATAAATTCTACTAAAACCAAACCCAAAAAATATATTTATTTCTTTAATTTTATAATTAAAATTCAAAATAACTGGATGCACAAAATATTCACCATTTACACGTTCGTTTTCATCAAGGTTAGAAAACAACGTAGATTTTTTTGAAAGAAATGGTGAATATTCAATTCCAATACCTAAATTATTCTGCTCTCGAAAGATAATTTTAATCGAAGGCGAAAGACCGTTATAATAAATAGGCTCTGACTCCATTTTATCGAATAAAAGAAAGTTTACACACCCCATACCAATTATTTCGATATTGTAAATTTTGTAAGAGTCAATTGAATTATTTTTTGAAACACTATCCAAATCATTATTAAATGCAAACAAATTGAATGGTATTACACAAATAATACACAAATAAATAAAAGTTTTCAAGTAGTGATTATTTTTCTTCATTTTGATAAATATAGTATTCGTAATTAATTAGAAAAGGATAATTTGATAAAATACCATCAAAATTGGCTTTACGGATATATTTTCTTATAAAACTTTGAACATCTAATGTCCAGGTTATAACTTTTCGTTTTTCTGTGTGCATATTATCAATATCGGAATCGAGATAACCAAGCGTCCAACGAGGTGCCCAGTATTTGGAATTTGACTGAGTGGTTGCACTTGGGCTAAATTCACACAA
>CAYOPF010000087.1:0-11866 GCA_964405755.1 uncultured Chloroherpeton sp. | reverse complement strand
ATCCAGGCGAAGCTTGAGAAAGCGAAACAAATTATGTAGGTCAATTTTCCAATACCATTCAGTATAGCTCGATAGAGGTAAATTTATACGGGCAATTTCGCGGGCAACCCCTTTGTCCAGATAGTTTAAGTATTCATCGTAACTATCTTTTTGATGTTGTTGCATTGATTGAAGAACTTCGCGGGCAGTGGTGTCGTCGATTTGTTTGTCGCTACGCCCTTGTTTGTTCACTTCGTCCTGAGTGCGGATTTGGTTTTGTTCGGGAATATAGAAATCGTCTGTCATTTCGGAATAACGGCCGCTGTATTCGTTCACGTTTGCAGTTCGGTGTCGGATCCATTGCCTTGCAACAAATATAGGCAAACGGATGTGGAATTTAAGCTCAACCATTTCGAATGGCGAAGTGTGCTGATGACGCATAAGATAACGGATTAGGGTTGTATCTTCCCTTACGGATTTAGTTCCTTTGCCGTAACTAACCCTTGCCGATTGAACAATGGAGCTATCGTCGCCCATAAAGTCGACCAATCGAACAAAGCCATGGTCCAAACATTTTATTTCTTTGTCAATTAAATTATGTTTTTCCTCTAAACTCATAATATCATATGTTAAGTATTTAGTAATTTTGAATAAATGAGATTTTCAAAAATAATATTTTCTTGAAATTAATTTAATATAAACTAAAAAGCATTAAAATAATTGTAATAACTATCTATATTTATGGACGAAACAAATAAACAAAAGGTAATATTAAGCGGAATTCAACCTTCGGGTGTATTAACTATAGGCCACTTAGCCGGAGCTTTGAAAAATTGGGTTGATTTGCAAAACGATTTTCGATGTTATTATATGATTGCAGACTTGCACTCGATTACTGTCCGACAAGTGCCAGCCGATTTATGTCAGCGAACCTACGAGACAGCAGCTTTGTTCCTTGCGGCAGGCATAAATCCCGAAACAAGCGCTTTGTTTGTTCAGTCCCACGTCCACGAGCATGCAGAACTTGCTTGGATATTGAGCACTTACACAGGTTTTGGCGAGCTTAGCCGAATGACCCAATTCAAGGATAAAAGCGAAAAACATCCAGAAAATATAAATGCCGGATTATTTACATATCCAGTTCTGATGGCGTCGGATATTTTGTTGTACTTAGCAGATTTGGTGCCAGTTGGCGACGACCAGAAGCAACACTTGGAATTAACCCGTAATTTAGCACAGCGGTTCAATCATCATTATTCCGAAACTTTTCAAATACCCGATCCTTACATTGCAAAAATTGGTTCCCGAATAATGAGCTTGCAAGAACCCACAACCAAAATGTCGAAAAGTGATCCTAATTTGAATGCATCAATATTTTTAAGTGATTCGAACGAAGTAATAATAAATAAAATCAAGCGTGCCGTAACAGATTCCGAAGCACTTATCAAGTTCGACGAAGCAAACAAGCCCGGTGTATCCAATTTGATGACTTTGTACCATTTGGCAACCGGTAAAAGTTTTGCAGATATTGAAAACGAATTCCAAGGCAAAGGATACGGTGATTTTAAGCTGTCAGTTGGCCAAGCTGTGGCGAATTGGATAGCACCGCTTCGCGACAAATATTATGAAATATTAAAGGATAAAAAACGTCTTCAGGATGTATTGACACAAGGTGCTGAACAAGCACGCAAAGTTGCCAGAAAAACATTAGATAAAGTATATAAAAAGGTTGGTTTTGTTAGATTTTGAGGAGTAAGATGCCAATATACACATACAAATGTAAAGAATGCGGAAAAGAATTTGACTGGATGCAAAGTATCAAAAGTGAGCCATTAACTGTATGTCCGGATGAGATTTGTCATCAGCATAAGCACGGACAAAGCGAAGTTGAACGGATTTTTAGCGCCAATGTTGGGTTAGTTTTCAAAGGTAGTGGATTTTATTTAACCGATTACACTAAGAAAAACTCTAGTTCTAGTACTGAGACAAACAAACATAACGGTAACTCCACCAACGGCAATGGTCAAAGCGCAAACCACTCACAAACCGAAAACAAAACAACAGCAAAAGTGGATTAATTAAAAATAGCTTATTGTGGAAGAGTTAAGCATTTGGGATGCAAATTTTATTGTTATAGATGTCGAGACAACGGGGAATAATCCTCGGGACAATAGAATAATGGATATTGCTGCAGTTAATGTCAACAATGGACAAATTGCAGGCGAATTTTCCTCTAAGATTAATCCACACCAATTTATTCCATATTTCATCACCCAAATGACTGGAATTACAAACGAGGCTGTTTTCTATGCTCCCGAACCTTCGTCAATTGCCCCAAAATTGTTGACCTTCTTCAACAAACCAAATGTAGTGTTTGTTGCCCATAATGCAAATTTCGACTTTTCATTTGTTAACGAAACATTGAAAAGGTTAAAATTGCCACCTTTGGAAGTTCCTGTACTTGATACTTTAAAATTAGCTAAAAGACTTCTGGCCGACGCCCAGAAAAAAAGTGTCGGTAATTTAGCTCACTACTTCGGTATTCGAATCCGTAACCGCCATACTGCTATGGGAGATGCAAAAGCAACCGCAAAAATTTTACTTCACTTGCTCGACATTGCTATCGAAGAGCACGAAATTACTTCTCTTGATGAACTGCTTGCTTTTCAGAATAAAAAGTTAAGCTACTTTGTCCCTCCTAAAACTATGGTGGATGAATTCCAAACTAAATTGGACACTTTGCCAGATGCTCCTGGAGTTTACTATTTTATGGACAAAAGGAAAAAAGTTATCTATGTTGGCAAGGCATGTTCATTAAAATCAAGGGTTTCGAGTTATTTCCAACCTGGTAATATCACTTCCTATAAACTGAAAGAATTGACAAAAAATATTGCTGATTTAAAATGGCAAGAAACCTATAACGAACTTTCTGCCTTGCTTTTGGAAGCAAAGGAAATTAAAAAATATGAACCAAAATATAACTTTGTTGGCCTTAGGTACCGTTCTTTTCCATTTGTCCGAATCACAACCGATGAAATTTTCCCGAGAGTAGAAGTAACCTTCAATACCGAGTTGGAAGGCGAATATTACGGACCATTTTTAAATAAACAAGTTGCTATTCTAATTAAAGAAGTAATCGATAAAAATTTCAAAATCGTAAAGTGCGACAAGGATTTTAAAGGTAACACAGAATACGACCCGTGCATCTATTACCAGATGGGCAAATGTTTAGCTCCGTGTGCATGTCGCAAAGAAGATGATTTTGCCAATAAATATAATTACGAAATAAGCAACATACGCGATTTCTTAAGCGGTTTTGCCGCTGGATTGCAAGAGGACTTAAGAAAAAAAATGGAAGTATATTCCGAAGCGTTGGAATTCGAAAAAGCAAACGAAATTAAGCAGGCACTTACTTCGGTCGAAAAAGTGTTTAATAATTCCGAAGAGTATTTTAATTCATTGAACCGACAAAATTTTATACTTGTTTTGCCCCATCAGTTCGATGACATGTTCTACGATATTTACTTATTTAAATATAACAAGTTAATATATCATAAAACAATGGGAAGAAAGGCTACTTTGAATATGGAATTAATAGATATGATTGCTAATGTTTACTTCAATGGTTTTGCATTGAAACTGGAAAACAACATCGAATTTATCGAAGAAATAAAAATAACAAATTCCTGGCTTGCTAAGAACAAGGAAAGTGGAACATTAATCTACATTGACAAATATCCAAATTTAGATAAAGTAGTGGAACAACTTTCTTTGTTAAACGTGAAACCGATAGAAATTTTGTAATAATTATCATTCTAATTAGTCTTAATATTAATATTATAGATAAAAACAAAGAGTTATAGATGAGAAAAAAGATATTATCCTACATGCTGTTTGTTGTTGTAGGATTAAGCATAGGGGTCTTAATTCAGCCCTTAATCTCCAACGATGGATTGTACGACCAGATCCGAAAGTATCAGGAAGTGATAAGCAACGCAGTTAAGAATTACGTAGAACCAGTTGACACTCAAAAACTTACAGAATCGGCAATCAGAGGGATGCTAAACGAATTGGATCCTCACTCTGTGTATATTGCCGCCGAAGAAATGAAGGGAGTGGACGAAGACTTTCAGGGAAGTTTCGAGGGGGTTGGCATTCAATTTGATGTAATTGATGATACAATTGTAGTAATATCGCCCATTTCAGATGGTCCCAGCGAAAAATTAGGAATCCAATCTGGCGATAAAATTATAAAAATCGACGACGAGAATGCCGTCGGTATGAACCGCGATCTCGTTCCAAAGAAACTAAGAGGTCCAAAAGGTACGAAAGTTAAGCTTGGAATTAAGCGTTCCGGAAAAAGCGAAATTCTAACTTTCGACGTAATAAGGGATAAAATTCCTTTGTATACTGTGGATGCCAGCTTTATGTTGGACAGCACAGACATCGGTATGATTGTCGTAAATAGATTTGCCGCAACCACTCACGACGAATTGGTGCAAGCCTTACGCATGCTAAAGCAAGAAGGTATGAAAAAACTAATTCTTGATTTGCGGGGCAACCCAGGCGGCTACCTAAATCAAGCATTTTTGATGGCAGATCACTTCCTTAAAGGGGGAGATACAATTGTATATACCAAAGGACGCCGTCCCGAGTTCGACGAAGTTTATAAATCTACGCCAGGCGGGTTGGTCGAGGATATACCTTTGATTGTGCTGGTTAATGCTGGTTCGGCATCGGCAAGCGAAATTGTATCTGGTTCTATTCAAGATTTAGATAGAGGACTAATCGTTGGCGAAACATCCTTTGGTAAAGGATTAGTTCAACGACAATATCCATTGCCAGATGGATCGGCATACCGAATAACTATTGCCCGCTACTACACACCATCGGGACGATGCATTCAACGACCATTCGAAGATAAAGCAAATTATCGCAATTTGGTTGGTCGATTGGAACTGAAAGAAGGTTCAAATATAGAGCATGCCTTGGAATTGGTTAAGAAAGAAATTAAAGAAGAAAACGAAAAAAATATTAAGGACAACAAAAAAGGATCAGTTATTAATTTGGATTCCATTCCACTGTATTCCACACGTTCAGGAAGAACAGTTCTTGGAGGTGGCGGAATTATTCCCGATTACATCGTAAAACAAGATACAATCACTCGCTTTAGCATTCAATTACGTATGAACAGAGTTTTCTACGAATATGTGGATAAATATCTGGATAACGGAAGAAAATTAGATGCAGATTACCGCAATAATTATATTTCCTTTATTCGCAGCTGGAAGATAACTAATAAAATGATGGAAGATTTTCGTGCTCTTGCCGAATCCAAAGGTGTAAAATGGGACGAGGAAAGCTATAAAAAAGACGAAGATTTCATCAAAACAGAAATCAAAGGTACAGTTGCCAGAAGTCTTTGGGATAGAAATGCTTACGTACAAGTTTTCTTCTCTATCGACAAACAAGTAAATGTGGCAAAAGGATTATTTGACGAAGCAGTAAAAATTGCAACTAAGAAGAAGTAATAAACAATTATAATAATTAAAGTATAAAGTATTTAATCCGAATAATTACAATTTCAGATAATAGTTCCTAATTTTGTAATTATTCGGAATTCTTTTTTAAGAAAATGAGAAAAATTAATACAGATATCGAAATTATCAACGAATATAAAATATTCGATTTATTGGAAAAATCCAATCAACAAACCGATTCGTTGGTCGATGAAATATTATTGAAAGCTCGCGAACTAAACGGGTTAAAATTAGATGATGTTGCAGTTTTATTGAATATTAATCAGCCAAATCAATTAGAACAATTATTCGAAACTGCCCATTACATCAAAGACACAATTTATGGCAAGAGATTAGTGCTTTTTGCTCCTCTTTATACTTCAAATTATTGTGCAAACAATTGCTTATATTGTGGATTTAGAGCCGATAACCAAGAGGTTCACAGAAAATCATTAACCCACGGTGAGATTGAGGAAGAAACGTTAGCTATTTTAGAGCAGGGGCATAAAAGAATCCTGTTGCTAATGGGCGAGGACCACAAGGAATGCAATTTAGATTTGTTTTATAAACAGATTGACAAAGTCTATTCGGTCAAGGATAGCAAGGGCAGCCAAATCCGCCGTATCAATGTCGAGATTCAGCCACTTTCGGCAGAAGAATTTCAGATATTGAAGGATATAAAAATTGGCACCTACACAGTTTTTCAGGAAACCTACCATCGGCAAACATATAAATCAATGCACCCATCAGGCAAAAAATCCGACTACGATTGGCGGATACAAGTTATGGACAGAGCTTTGACCAACGGGATGCATGATGTGGGAATTGGCGTTCTGTTTGGTTTGTACGATTATAGATTCGAAGTTTTAGCTATGATTATGCACGCCGAACATTTGGATACCCACCATGGTTGCGGTCCTCACACAATTTCAGTTCCAAGAGTAAAGCCAGCAAAAAATGCTCCTGCTTCGCACGACCTTCAACATCAAGTAGATGATTTAACATTCAAGAAAATCGTTGCAATACTGCGTTGCGCAGTACCATATACGGGGATGATACTATCCACACGCGAACCTGCATGGCTTAGAACAGAACTGTTCGATATGGGAATATCGCAAATTTCGGCAGGCTCCAAAACCACACCAGGCGGCTACAAACAGGCATTCAATTTCGATTTTGAAGATGCTCAATTTTCCTTGAACGATTGCCGAACATCCGGCGAAGTTATAAAATCGGTAATTGAGCAAGGCTACATTCCATCGTTCTGCACTGCTTGCTATCGATTGGGAAGAGTCGGCGCCGATTTTATGGATTTGGCAAAGCCAGGTTTAATCAAACTTTTCTGCCTACCAAATTCATTAACCACATTAATGGAATACTTGGTTGACTATGCCGACAAAAAAACCAAAAAGCTTGGCTTAGAATTAATCGAAAGAGAGATCAACGATATCCCTACCGAGAACATTCGCAAGAAAACACGAGAATTTTTGGAAAAGATAGAGCACGGTAGCAAAGATTTATATTTATGATTGCTAATTTGTAAAAAATTATTAATTTTGTAGTCCTGCATTTTGCAAAAAACAAAATGAACAAAGGGCCTGTAGCTCAGTCGGTTAGAGCAACGGACTCATAATCCGTCGGTCGGGGGTTCAAGTCCCTCCGGGCCCACTTACCAAACCCATGTCATCCCCTATAAATTAAATTTATCTGGTTATAGACTTTTTTAGTTCAATTATTTTGTTTTTTATCGATGTATTTGATATATTTAAGCCCTCTCGGCTTGCCTCCGATTGGGCTTTTTTCGTTTCTTAATTTATTGCCCATAAAAAGATATCGGTACTTTAAAGCATATTTCTTAGTTTTGTAATTGTATTTTTTTAGAGTCTTCTGATAATGAATTTTCTTGTTTTATTTAAATTTTTTCTATTCTTATTATTAGTGAATGTCTCACATTTATTTTGTCGAGATTATACCGATAAGCATTATTTATATAAGATTTATTCCTATAATAATGAATTCTACGCTGAGGTTCTCAATTATTCTGATTACAATATTTCAAATACCTTTGGTTTGACCAGAATCTATCGTTCATCTAATCGACAATTTATTTATGAGATTAATAGAGGGGTAGTCTATTTTGATTATTGTTTTCTAAGCAATGATGGTATGTCGTTTGTTGAAGTAGATTACCCAAATATTATTCATTATTAAAAAGGAATTATTGATACATTAGTTAATTTTCGAAACTTCATTAAAAGACAATACTCGCTTAAATCAGCTCCATATTTATATAACAATCCAGATATAAGAAAGCAAGCTAATGATATGGTGTACTCCAAAATGTCAAAATTAGAAAAAGCAAGTTCTGGCATGCCCGAAAGCCGTAACAAAATAAGGACTTTGTTTATGTATCGAAATAATGTAGATACGACACTTATTATTGCTGACCGACACCATTGCTTCAATAATAATGACACTTTATTCCTTACTTTGAATGATTTAAGTTTGGTAAAGTTTTATTTTCCTAAATGTAACTTTTTAGTCGAGGATTACTTGCTTACTGCTAATTATATAAAGTCCATTGCAAAATTTTCAAGAATTGATATCGATGAATTTTATTATTCTCCTGGGGCTTTTCCGGAAACTGCAACTGGAGAGGACCTTGTTCATATTCTTAATAAACTTGACTCGAAATATTATTTCTCAAATTATCATGAAAAAAAACAAGGAGATTCCTTAAAGTATTACAGTTTTCATTTCAATGGTTTTTTAGATTCAAACGGGAAATTTGAATTGAATGAATTAAATATTGATAATTTTTTTATTAAACAAAACTTTAAAAAATATATAGAAAGTATTAAGTTTAATCGAAAAACATTTCCTTTAGGAATTAGTAAATGTCCCTACGAAAAAACATTATTCTATAGGAATAGAGACTCATATCAGGCAAAAAATGAAAAACTAAGGTTTGATTCTGTACAATTAGAACGATACAATAAAATTAAAACAGCTTCCAGTATTGATGGGGTTTATATTCCAAAAGATATAGAAGAAGTAAATAAATACTTGGACTCACTACTTCCAAAATGGATAATAAAAGAAATTGTAAGTTTGCCTCAAAATGGCAATTATAGTTATTTGCAGGAATATTTCGAAAATTGCACAAATAAATTGTGGCACTTAAACAATCATTCAAGGTTATATTGGTATTTCTCCAATTCTGGATTAACAAGTTTATGGGATATGCAGGAGTTAATTGTAAAAAGCTATTTTAATTATAAGCACAAATTACCATTTATTTTGGAAGAAGAAATATTTAATATTAATGAAAGAAATAAACACTTTATTGAAGATTAATATTTTTTTAATTGTCCTTGATTTCCTTCAAAAAAGCAACCTTCAATAATCTATAAATAATATCTTACAGATAATATGCAAATTAGCTCTGGGAAAATTTGAGATAAAATTATATAATTTGTGATAGACCATGATAAAGATTTACAAAAAGATAAAACCAACATTGGATTTTATCTAATATTAAATAACTTTATTGTCGCCGATGTCCTTTGCTTCGATAAAACCAATTGGTATATCTTTGTGTGTAATAATGTAATCAGGCGCACCGCAACTTTGTCGTTTTGGTTCGTTTGTAACCTGAACGTTAGGAGCTAGCGACTTAATTAAATTCTGTAGGTCACACCTATAAGAATGTTCGGTGGAACGACCTTCTTTAAATCTTTGAATGATAGTATTTAAGTAGTCTTTTATTGTCATATTACTGCAAAATTATGAAAACCTGCATATTTATTTTTTAAAAAGTCTATTAATTAGTTAAAATAGCTTTCTTCAGAATTGATTGCCCGTTCTTTAATGCAATTTGGCAATCCGGTCCTTATAATGTCCCCATCTGTTTCAAATCGAAACTCCCTACCCAAATTATCTGTAATAATAAAATGTGATATCTCTATTGATTCGTCGTGCAAAATTTTTATCTCATTATCCTGTGTATATACATGCACTTTTTCTGCCACATCCTCGCCTACATCAAGGGCGAACCAATGATTTGAATAATAGGACATTTCGTCGGTAAATAGCTCATTATGCTTGTTTAACCTTACCAAGGTAGGTTTGATGGAATAACGGTAGAATGGTGTTAAGGTGGCTAAATCTATTATGTCGGTGCTATATTGAAAAGATTTATTTAGATAGGACATAACTAAGTATTTGGAATCATCCGAAAAAGTGAAAGAATAAAGCATTTGCAAATCATTCAATATCACTTTTTTGGTAAAATCTTCATATAGGAAAAAGAAATTGTCTGCTTTTAATCCGATAAATTTACCATCGTTACTAACCTGTAGATCCTCAATTCTCTCGGCTCCTTGAATTATACCAAAGCTGTTAAATATCTTCAAATCCGATAAATCTATTCGCATAACTGAATGATTCCATTTATTTTCGGAAGTATATTGTTTCAAGGCAGTTACTATATAATTACCACTTCGACTAACCTTAAATTTTTCGCAATTAGAATGTAGAATGCTGAAAATATCCGTAGCAATCTGTTTTTCAATATCTAAGGAAAAGACTGTAAATTTATTAGTTGCCGAGCTCACTAGCTGGGTATTTTCTAAAAATAGCACTTTATTTCCACTGGGCAATAAATCAACATTATCAGAATTATCAACATATCCAAATATCTTAACAGTATATAAGTGCTTTCCTTGAGCATAATCCCAAACGTTAACCCCTTTAAGGTCATTTCCACTGCCAGTTACGACGTACTTCCCATCAGTAGTTACAACCAAACCAAGATATTCATCAGTTTCCTGGCCTGGCAAACCGCCAATGAAAGTACGAAGAGTATTACCATTTTTCGGATCTAACTCAAGAATTTGATTATTTAATGCAGCAATAATATTACCTGTAGTGGGATGGAAAACTGCAGCATTGACTTTTTGATTTTGAAGGTTTTTTTTCCAAACTAAGTCATCATCTCCAAACGGGATGTTTTGAGAAATAATGCTGACAGGTATAAGGAAGATTATAATCAAGGTAAGTAAAATAAATGATTTCATATTTTCCTCCAAATGATTAATTTAAGAATACAAATTTACAAGAATTTTGCCAATTTAAAGTCGGTAGTTTGAAGTGGAGGAAACATTTTTAGCTGAAATCTGTTGTGTTGCACATCCGCAGCAAATGATTTAAGGGCACAGCATGCCATGCCCTTACGGAAATAAACATTTTCGTTCTTTTTTTTAATCCTGCTTTGGGTTCCTGCCTTAGCAACAATGACGAGGGTTCCAGATAGATTTATAAATATAATTAAAATCTATATCATTTCAATCAAAAGTGCGTTTGCTTCGCCACCGCCAATACAAAGTGAAGCTATTCCGAATTTGCCACCGGTTCGCTTTAGAGCATAAATCAAAGTAGTTAAAATACGGGCGCCGCTTGCTCCGATCGGGTGTCCCAACGATACAGCTCCGCCGTGGATATTCATTTTTTCGTAAGGTATATTCAAATTCTTAGCAGTAATCATCGATACTACCGAAAATGCTTCATTTACTTCAAATAAATCGATTTGTTCCACTCTCATCCCAACTTTTTTCAACAACTTTTGAATTGCGGCTGTGGGTGCAGTAGTGAACCATTCTGGTAGTTGTGCAAACGAAACATGTCCAAGTACTTTTGCAATTGGGGTTAATCCCTTACTATTTGCAAAATCATCGGAAGCTACAACCAATGCGGCGGCTCCGTCGTCGATCGAAGATGCATTTGCAGCAGTTATCACGCCATCAGCTTTGAAAACCGGTTTAAGGGATTTAACTTTATCGAATGATACTTTGGACGGCTCTTCATCTAATTTAACAAAGGTGGAACCTGATTTGCCGGTAATTTCCACAGGAGTAATTTCACTTTCGAAATAACCCTTTTCCTGTGCTTCCAATGCTCTTTTATAACTCATTATTGCATAATCATCTTGTTCTTCACGGGATATATTGTAGGTTGTGGAGCATAGTTCGCCCGCCAAACCCATATGAATGTTTTTATAAGGATCCCACAAACCATCGTGAATCATCATATCGAGTAACTCTCCGTGACCCATGCGGAAACCAGTTCGAGCTTTTTTAAGGAAGTAGGGAGCATTGCTCATCGATTCCATACCACCTGCAACAATTAGTTCTGCATCGCCGGTTTTGATTGCCTGGTCGGCAAGCATTACTGCTTTCAGCCCACTACCACAAACTTTGTTGATAGTCATACATTCAACACCTATAGGTAAGCCGGCATAAATAGCTGCCTGGCGTGCAGGTGCCTGACCAACACCACCTTGGAGAACATTGCCCATAATTACTTCATTA
>CAYOPF010000086.1:0-11901 GCA_964405755.1 uncultured Chloroherpeton sp. | reverse complement strand
AGTGATACTGCTGGTCCTCAGCCAACAACCTGTTGGACTTGCAAATCTCCAGATGTAGTTCGCGTTATGAACGAACAAGGAGTGGAAAATTATTACAAAGGAAAATGGGCTCGCTTAGGTCCCGAAATAGTCAATCCAATTGGATGTTTGAATTGCCATGACAATAAGACAATGAATTTAACAGTAAAAAGTCCTGCTTTAATTGAAGCTTATCAAGCAATGGGTAAAGATATCAAAAAAGCATCCTTGCAGGATATGAGAACATTAGTATGCGCTCAGTGCCATGTGGAATACTATTTCGATAAGAAAAGAGTAGAAGGAGCTTCATTTGTTAAATTCCCCTGGGATAAGGGGCTGACTGTCGAAAATATGGAAGAATATTATGATTCTTATGAATTTTCTGATTGGACACACGCCATTAGCAAAGCACCAATGCTAAAAGCACAACATCCAGATTATGAATTATATTCGATGGGAATCCACGGCCAACGCAATGTTGCATGTGCCGATTGCCACATGCCATATATTTCGGAAGGTGGACAGAAGTTTTCTTCGCATCAAACAGTAAGTCCTTTGAAATATATTGATAAAACTTGCCAAGTATGTCATCGCGAAAGCGAACAAACATTAATCAAAAATGTTTACGACAGTTACGACAAAGTTCTTGAAGTAATGCATAAATTAGAAGTTTTGTTGGTAAGGGCACATTTCGAAGCAAAGAAAGCATGGGATTTGGGAGCAAAGGATGATGAGATGAAACAAGTATTGCAAGGTATTCGCAAATCACAATGGAGATGGGATTTTGTTGCTGCTTCGCACGGAGGTGCTTTCCATGCTCCTATTGAAGGATTAAGAATTTTATCCAATGGAGTAGAAATAATTACTGATACCAGAATTAAATTAGCTAGAATTTTGGCAAAATATGGTTTTAACGAGGAAGTACCCTATCCAGATATTGCACAGAAAAATAATGCTCAAAAGCTAATTGGTTTGGATATGCCTAAATTTAAAGCAGAAAAGAAAGAATTTTTAGAGAAAATTGTCCCCAAATGGATGAAAATCGCAGAAGAGCGTCAATCAAAATGGAAAGTTATTAGATATTAATTTTAGCTTATGTAAAAAATTAAATCCCTTCATTTTTCGGTGAAGGGGTTATTTTTTATCAAATTCTTATTAAGAATTGATATAATGGACTGGAAAAGTTTTCCGTAATTTCGAACTAATGATGATTTCTACAGATGAAGAATTATTTGTAAGAATAACTAATAGGAATTATTATATCGAATTTTGCCCCATTTTCGTAGTTTTTATCTAAACATATGGAACCATTATGCAACAAAACTATATGCTTCACTATGGACAGGCCTATTCCTGTACCTCCAAACTTTCGTGAGCGGGATTTTTCGCTAATATAAAACCGTTCAAATATTCTGTCTTGATCATCCTTTGGTACCCCAGCACCAGTATCAAAAAAATTGATTTGAATATTATCTTCGATACGTTTGATGTTAATTTCAATTCCACCAGTGTCGGTAAACTTAATTGCATTATTGAATAGATTCACAAAAACTTGTTCTAATCGAAATGCATCAACCTGAATTTTTGGAACATTTGGTTCAATTTTAATTTTGAAATATAGATTTTTTTCTTTTAGCTTTTGCTCAAATAATCTTTTAATGTTTTCAATCAAAGCTGATAAATCTACATTGCTTATGATAAGTTTATTTGTATAAGCTTCGTCTTCGAGCTCGGTTAGTAGCAGCAAATCTTTTACGATTGTAATAAGTCTGTCGGTATGGCGACGCACAATCTGAATATAATGAAGATGTTCGTCGTTTGTAACTTCTTCTTCGAGTGTTTCGATAAATCCTTTGATTGCCGTTAATGGGGTTTTTAACTCGTGCGAAACGTTGATAACAAAATCCTTTTTAATCTGTTCGATCTTTTTAATATCTGTAATATCGCTGATCACCACAAGAATTTCATTATTCAAATCAATAAAGTTGATTGTAGAAGTAAAAATCTTGTTGTTAAACACAAATTCAACTGATTCGAATTTATTAGAGTTTGTAACATTTTTTATTGAATTAATTAATTCATAAGGTAAGTTTGTATTATCTATGTGTAAGTTTTCGGGATTTAATGAAAAATTGCGATAAAAAGTTATATTAGCAAGTATAACCTCATTTTTGAGATTGAGCAGGAAAATACTATCCGGAATGGAATTGAACAAATGTTTTAATTCAACATTTTGTCTTTGAATTTCGGCAAAATATTGACCTAATTTTTCGGACATTTTATTAAAACTGCTAACTAATTTTTTTAATTCATCTTTTCTGTTAATTTGAAGTTTTAATCCAAAATTACCAGAAGCAACAGATTCGAATGCAGATGTCATTTGCTTTAAAGGTTTGGCAATAGAATACGTAATAAAGTAAATAGCAACAAAAACAAGAAAAATCAGAATACCAATAATTGTTAGAGTTTCTTTAATTAATTTGTTGAACAAATCATTGATGTGAGTTAAATAATAACTAGTACGAATATATCCAATTGTTTTTCCGTTTGCTTCTAATCTGTTAGCAACATACAACATTTCTGCATGAGTAGTATTGCTAAATCTTATCCCAAATCCAACTTGATTATCTCTTGCCTGAATAACCTCTGGTCGTGATAGGTGATTATCCATTTTTGATGCATCGCCTCTCGAATCTATTAGAACTACACCATCGTTTCCAATAATTGTCAACCTAATTTCGAGTTGTTTGCCTACTTGATTCACATATTCGATAATAGAAGCAGTGTCGGACTTAATTAAATAGTTAGTAATTGGTTCGGTAAGTATGATATTTAAATTTTTTAGATCTTTTTGAAATGTTTGAGTAAAATGCTGTTTGGTGGAATTAAAATTGATAAGGAATAAAATCAGAGTATAGGTAATAATAATTACTAAAAAACTAATAAAAAGTTTGAGAAAGAATTTTGTCATCGATTATCTAATTAGGACTCGTCAAGCTTGTAACCTACACCACGAATGTTCTTAATAAATCTTGCAGCAACAGTCAATTTCTCCCGAAGATTTTTTATGTGAACATCCACAGTTCTATCCAAAACTCCTTTTTCCTGTACTCCAAGAAAATCCAGGATACTTTCGCGTGAATATACCCAACCTCTTTTTTCGGCCAACAACCTTAGTATTTTGAATTCGGTTGTAGTTAAATCTACTTTTTCTTTGTTAACAAAGACTTCGTACTTTTGCAAGTCAATTTCCAGAATATCGCCGATATTCAAGAGATTAGTTTTAACAAATTTGTCTTCTCTCCTTAGCACTGCTTTGATTCTGGCAATTAATTCTCGTGGCGAGAACGGTTTTGTTACGTAATCATCAGCCCCAATTTCCAATCCAAGCACCTTATCCATTTCTTCGTTGCGTGCGGTAAGCATAATTACTGGAATTGCACTATATTTATCGTCTTTTTTTAACATTTTGCAAAGCTCAAGCCCATCATAATCTGGCAACATCAAATCTAAAATAATTAAATCTGGTGGATTTTGTTGGATATAATCCAAAGCACTGGAACCATTTTCGAAAGAACGAACACGGTATCCAGACTTGTTCAGATGCAAGGTTACTAATTCGATAATATCTGGCTCATCATCAACAATGATGACGTTTTTCTGATTTGTTTGGGTAATCACTTCTGGTCTTTTATTTTCGTACATAATTCTAAATACTAAATTATACTCAAAATGTTAAATTCATATTAAACATAAGTTAAGATTAGGTTAATGGCTTTTTATCCATAAACCAATATCTTTAATAACTTTTTCGGCAACAAACCCTGGCTCCATGTATTCCTCTGGAACAGCCATCCCCTTACCAGTAATAAACATGTGATTGAGATCATCGTATAATTCAAATCTTGCTTTTGGATTATTTTCCAGCGTTTTTTTCCATATTTCAAATTCAGCAACAGTAACTTGATAATCTCTTGCTCCTTGAAGCACCAATATGGGCTTATTTATATTCTTTATTATCATCAAAGGTCGATAATCTGATAAGAAATTCCAATAACCAGACGAAATACCCATCAAAAGACTATCGCGAGGTGTTTGGTCATTATAATCGCGATTCTTTATTTTATTTCTCAGGGTTCTTACTACTTTCATAATATCGTCATTGATTCCCTGATTGTTTTTAAGTTTGCTGATATATTCATATTGGTCAACAAACTTATCTTCCAAAGGTTGATTGGAACCTGCAAAAATAATAAATCCTGCTCCTTTCGATAACCTTTCTGCAATTAAGGGAATTGAATATCCACCTAAGCTATGACCAAGAACAAAGATTTTGTCCTTATTTATTTTCGATTCTGATTGTAAGTAGTTAAAGGCTTCTTCCACATCATCGACCACTTCGTCAACCAAAGTAAAATTTGTATCGTTTTGAGCTATTAATGCACCATACTGATTAGTTCTTTTATTATATCGGAGAACTGCAATTCCAAGTGATGAAAGTCCCTCGGCTAAATCTCGAAAAGGTTTATTTGGTCCAATTGTCTCGTCCATATCGTTTGGTCCAGAGCCATGAACAAGGATTAATACAGGAAAGTTTGAGCCTTCTTTTGGTATTGTGAGTTTTCCTTTTAATTTGAACTTTGTTCCAAACTCAATATCTTGTGTAGTAAATTTATCTGGGTTAACATATTCAGGACTTTTGGACTCTTCTGTTTTTGAGGGTTTGGGCGGCTTAAAATAAAAACCATAAATTTTTCCATTACCGCCGTAAGTTATTTCAATAGTATAACTCCCCTTTTCGTGTTTTACTTGTGTGCCAGTAATATGATAACCTTTAGCATCAAATGCTTCTGTCTCGCCAATTTCCAACAATTTCCCGTATCTGAATTCAGTTTGACTGTACGCTTGTTTAAACATATCAATCGAAAAGGATTTTTGAACTGACTCATCAAACTGTTTAAAACAAAATTCAAAATCTAAATCATAATATTTTTGAATAAACTCTCTAGCTTTAATAGCCCAAGTTTTATCAAGTTGTTGTGATATAGAAGCTTCCAAAATCAAAATAATAAACAGAAAAACTAATGATAATTTTTTCATATAGATTTATGCATCCAAATTTTTAACATATATTGCGTTTCGTTCGATAAATTCGCGTCGAGGTTCAACTTTTTCTCCCATAAGCATTTGGAATACTCTCGAAGCTTCCGCAGCTTCGCCAATTGTTACTTGCAAAAGTGTTCGTGTTTCGGGGTTCATTGTTGTTTCCCATAATTGTTCAGGGTTCATTTCGCCTAATCCTTTGAATCGTGAAATAGTAATACCGTTCATATTAATTTCTGGAGTTTCTTCAGATTCTTCTGTTACATTTTCAAAATCTTCAGTCGAAAGAATTTTTGCTTTTGGATCGGATTTTTGGAAGGATATAATAACTTCTTCGCGTTGCTTTTCGTCGAAAGCATAAATTTCCTTCTTACCTTTTTTTATTTTGTATAGTGGTGGTTGTGCAATATAAAGGTGTCCTTCTACCACTAATTCGCGTAAGAAAGTATAGTAAAGGGTTAGAAGTAGTGTTTTTATGTGCGAACCGTCCACATCAGCATCAGCCATTAAGACAATTTTTCCATAACGTAGTTTGGATAAATCAAACTCTTTACCAAAACCTGTACCTAAAGCTTGAAGAATGGTCCGGATTTCTTCATTCTCCAATATTTTATGTTCACGGGCTTTAATAACATTCAAAATTTTTCCTTTTAATGGTAAAATTGCTTGGAAACGTCGGTCTCTTCCTTGCTTTGCCGATCCACCTGCTGAATCACCTTCGACAATGAACAGCTCACTTTCTTCGGGATTATTGGTAGAACAGTCAGCTAACTTACCTGGTAAGGTAGTATTTTCCAAGGCATTTTTTCGTCGTACTAATTCGCGGGCTTGACGAGCTTTTATCCGAGCTTCTGCAGCTAAAGCAGCTTTTTCAATAATTTTCCTAGCTTCATTAGGATTGTGTTCAAGGTAATCATCTAATTTTTCGTTAACAATTGTTCTAACAACACCTTCCACATCGCCATTACCCAATTTAGTTTTTGTTTGACCTTCGAATTGTGGTTCTGGAACTTTAATAGAAATAATTGCGGTTAAACCCTCACGAAAATCATCACCAGTGAGCTGAACTTTAACCTTACTTCCATTCATTTTCTCACTCGTATAATTGTTGAGTGTTCGAGTGAGTGCTGCTCTAAAACCAGTTACGTGAGTGCCTCCTTCAATAGTGTTAATGTTATTGACATAGGAAACTAAGTTTTCGGAAAAACCATCATTATATTGCAGACAGATTTCAACTTGAATATCTGCACCAGCGTCAGATTTACCTGTTCCATTTATCGGTATTGGCTTTGTATATGTATTTGAACCAACATCTAAATAGTTGATAAAATCGACTAAACCTCCTTCGTAATGAAATGTTTCTTTGCGGTTTTCTCTCTCGTCCACTAATTTTATTATAACCTGTGGGTTGAGAAATGCTAATTCTCTTAATCTTTCTGATACTTTCGAAAACTTAAATGTTGTGGTTTTAAATATAGTATCGTCTGGTTTGAATTTAGTAACTGTACCCGTTTTGCGGGTTTTACCAATCACCTCTACAGGTGCTTGTGGAATACCTTTTAGGTATCTTTGGCGATTAATTTCTCCTTCGCGATAAACCAAAAATTCTGTTTCAGATGATAATGCATTCACGCATGATACGCCAACGCCATGAAGTCCGCCAGATACTTTATAACTTGATTTATCGAATTTACCACCTGCATGAAGCGTACACATCACTACTTCGAGTGTCGAAATCTTTTTAACGGGATGAGGTCCAGTTGGAATTCCACGACCATCGTCCTCTACGGAGCATGAACCGTCTTTGTGAAGTGTTACTGTAATGTTTTTACAGTATCCTGCAAGTGCTTCGTCGATAGAATTATCTACTACTTCTTGAATTAAGTGATGTAAACCTCGTTCTCCCACATCACCTATGTACATAGCAGGTCGCTTACGAACTGCCTCTAATCCCTCTAAAATCTTTATGCTGTCTTCGTTATAAATATTAGATAGGGTTTCAAAATTTGGTGTTTTTTCTTCCATTATATTTTAAATATTGTAAATACAAAATTACGAATTTTCTTTGATATAATTATATTATTTTTCAATTAGTTAGTTTACTTTATTCTAAGGTCTTTTATAATATCTTTTCCTAATTTTTCGTTTAATTTATTAATTATCATAGCTTTATTGAATTTAAGTTCAGCCGACCATATTGAATGTTGAGATTTTAAATATAATTTTCCGTTCGAAAATTTACTTACTTCGATGTATTTAGTGATTGAATCTGGCAAAACTTCTGATATTACTTTTTTAATTTGAGAAAGAATTAGTAAATCTATTCTGCCATTATCAATAAATATTCTTTCTAAGATACTATTAAGTCCGCCCATACTAGTATATTTCTCCGTTCTCTATTCGAATAAACTCTGCAGCGTCGCGGAGTAAGCTATTTTTTTGAATTAATTCTGGATTAGTCATAGTAATCAATGTCTGAGCCTGATTATCAAGAATAGTGTTCAAGACGAGTAATGATCGGTATTCATCTAATTCGGAAAATATGTCATCGAGCAACACTACTGGTAGTTCATTACTAAATTTTTGCAAATAATCGAATTCTGCAAGTTTAATTGCAATCAATATTGATTTATGTTGTCCTTGCGAAGCCCAATCTCGTGCGGATCCACTGTTAAGCTGAATTTTAAGCTCATCTTTCTGGGGTCCGAATAAGGTGGAAAACCGATTGAGTTCGCTATCAATTGTTTTATCAGCTTTTTCTCTCAATTGTGCTTCTATCGATTTATCAAAATTTTTGATTGAATTTGGTGAATATTGAATACTAACCTGCTCTGTATTGCTTGTGATTTTATGATAATATTTCTGGAATATTACATTGAATTCATCTACAAATTCTTTTCTTTTAATGATAATTTTTTCCGAAAGGTTTATAAACAGTTCTGTCCAGATTTCAAAACCATTTTTATCCAATGTTTTGTTGATTTTGAGATTATTTAATAATGAATTTCGCTGTTTTAGCGATCTCTTAAATTTAATAATATCTTCAACATAGTTTTTGGAGCTTTGAGATAAAACTCTGTCTATAAATTCTCTTCTATTTTCAGGAGAACCAGATGTAATAATCTTTAAGTCAGGCGACAAAAAAACAATAGGTAGCAGTCCAATTAAATCTTTTGATTTCACATTATCACTAAAGGAATTTTTAATCCGTTTTCCATTTAGTTTATCATAATTTACTTCAGCTGAATAATCCAAGCCAAGGTAGTTTTTTGTTTTAACTTTTATTTGATAATTATTTTCACCAAATTTTATCAAATTTGAATCTGATGCATTCGAAAAAGTTCTGGTCAAACTTGCGACGGAAATAGCTTCCAATATGGATGTTTTTCCAGAACCATTTGGTCCATAAATAACATTAATAATGTTGTTTAATGAAATCAGAGAATAGCTATGATTTCTGAAATTGTGAAGCTCTATTCGTCGGATTTTCATAAATAATCAAATATCACAAAATTGTGCAAAAAAGTATTGATATCTAAGCGTGGATTAAAGAATATCTTCCCTATCTCCAAAATACTTCATAAACTGAATTCTTTCGAGAAATGCAGGATCGGATACATTAGAATTGTTGAGTGTTCCACGGAAGTCATCAATATTTTTGAAGTTTTTACTATCCATCCAATTTTCCAATTCGCTTATAATCTTGGGTATAGCGGATAATCCTTGTCTATAAATTGCCGAAACTACCTGAGTGGTCTTTGCACCTGCTAATAGCATTTTGATGGCTTCATTGGCTGAGTGAATACCTGTAGATGCCGATATGTCGGTTTTAATTCGTCCGGACATAAGTGCTATCCATCTTAGTGGTAGTAAATATTCCCATTCTGAACTAAATATTTTTGAAGGGGTGAATTTTAAATCATTAATATCAATATCTGGATTATATGTTCTGTTGAACAATACCAATCCTTTAATTCCCGTTTTCGAGAACTTTTCGATTATTGTTGATAAATTGGAGAAATAAGGTCCAATTTTTAGTGATACTGGTAAAGAGACATAGTTTGTAACATAATCAATTATGTCGAAATACATTTTTTCGATTTCTTCGCTGGATTTGTTCAATCTGGTAGGCAAAATAAAAGCATTGATTTCGAGAGCATCAGCACCTGCTTCCTCGAACTTTTTTGCAAAACTTGCCCATTCGTGGTTACTTACTGCATTAATACTTGCGATTATTGGTATTTTAACTTCTTGTTTCAAGTCCCAAATCAACTTTGTATAGCGAGCTAAGTTCTGTTCCTTAATTTTATAATCGAAATAATCATAATATTCATAATTTTGATGTCCTTCGATGTCAGTATCAACGGTTTGTTCGAATTCTTTCAAAATCTCTTCTTCGAAAATTGATTTTAATACAACTGCACCAGCTCCTGCTTCTTCAATTCTTTTTACTTGAATCAGAGTACTGGATAAACCTGAGCTACCAACTATTATTGGATTTTTTAGTTTTAAACCTAAATATGTAGTTTCTAAGTTTGCCATTTGACTATCCTGTTACAATTTTTAATTATTGTTATTTACGAAATAGCAAAATAATAATTTTTTTCTAATTTTTGATTTAATGTTTAGAACTTCCAACAAATCTTTGGAACAACAACAAACTTATAATAGCAAATACACCAATACCAGCAAAAATAAGCCAAAACTGATTAGTGTGAGCTTGTGATAAAATCAAGGTCTTATCAATTCCTTGGCTTGTTGCTATTGTAATTAATTCATTAATTGAAATTTTAGTATCAATATTTTGAATTTGGGATTTTATGAAATCTATCATTGGGTTGTCAATTAAACGGACATACAACCATGCACCAAAGATACCACCTATTGCAGATCCAAAAACGCCATACAAGAATCCAAATCCCATATATGTAGCTTTTTTATCCTCAGGAGCAATTGTTCCAAGATAAGAAATATACTTAGGATGGGCAACCATCTCGCCAAATGAAAATGTAATAATTCCAAGCAATAGAATCCATATACTATGGCTAATCGATAAAATTGCCATTCCTAATGTTGCAAATATCAAGCCTGCAACTATAGTAGGAAATGCCTTGAACCGTTCTACAAATTTTGAAACAAATAATTGCAAAACTATTATTGTAAGAGCATTTATCACTGTTATATGCTCCACATCAAATTTCCAGTTTATCGGTAAAATTGATTTCACTGCATTGTCCAGCACGGTTGCATCAACAAACGTTTTTACATACCAAAGTACGCTATCGAACATTTGAAAATATAAAATCCAGAACCACGAATAAATAAAAATGAACAAAATAAATCGCCAATTGGTTGCAACCTGGAATATTTTTACAAAAATATCCTTCAACGACTCAGTAAATGAACCTTGTAGTTGCTTTTTATCGACGGGCTCTTTGTAGAAGAAGTAGGTAGGTATAATCATCAACCCTGTACCTAAAGCAGAAGCAATGATAACCCATTCCCATGCAATCCCCTTCAATATTGGCACTAATACTAATGGGAATAAAAAAGCACCAAAATTAATTGACCAATAAAAAATTCCGAAACCAAAAGTAGAATTTTTCTCGTTAGTCAACTTCGCGATAGTACCAGAAATCAATGGTTTGAAAGTTCCGGCACCCAATCCCATTATTACTAATGAGATAAAAACTGCAGAGTACGTGGTCATCTGACTAGTTAGGAAATATCCTGTGCCTAGTAATCCAAAAGCTATCATCAATGTTTTCCTATATCCTAGTCTATCGGCAATTGAGCCCGCCAAAATTGGAAGAAAATATAACAATGGTTGTATCACACTTTTAATCACGCCCACGCTTTCTTTGCTAAAACCCAAAATGTCGGTCATATATACCGACAAAATACTCATCATTCCATAGTAAGAGCCTCGTTCGAAAAATTCAAATACAATTACTAACCAAAACTGTGGAGAAAAACTGTGGTATAATTCCTTAATTCTCTTCATTATTTTGCTCCCTATATTATTACAAAGATATGAAATATATTAAAATCCTATTAATTAACTAAATAAAAATCTAAATTTCATAATTTTGTAGTTTATATTAAACGTACATTTATGGGATTCTTTTCAAATTTAAAAGAGAAAATAAGTTCTTTTACCGAAAAAGCTGCAGACACACTCAGTTTCAAAAAAATTTCCGATGGCTTAGAAAAAACACGTAAAAATTTTGTTTCGAGTTTACAGAATATCTTAGGAACAGGTAGAAAAATAGATGATGCATTGCTCGACGAAATTGAGGTTTTACTCATTACGGCTGATATTGGAGTAGCAACTTCTACAAAAATTATTGA
The DNA here is from genome assembly GCA_964405755.1 of uncultured Chloroherpeton sp. GTDB lineage: Bacteria > Bacteroidota > Ignavibacteria > Kapaibacteriales > UBA2268 > GWF2-33-9. The sequence continues at coordinate 429 of CAYOPF010000086.1, read as the reverse complement.
TAATTTAAAGAAGCGAGTAAAACAAGAAAATGTAGATACAAGTGAGCAAATTTTCGAATTACTTAAGGAAGAAATACTTAAGCTTTTAGTTGAAGAAAGTCCTGACAATGAGAATATCTATAATTTTGAAATTCCAGAAAAACCCCACATTATCTTAATAGTCGGAGTTAATGGAGTTGGTAAGACAACAACTATTGGTAAACTTGCCTATAATTATAAAAATGCAGGAAAGTCGGTTGTAATTGGAGCTGCAGATACTTTTAGGGCAGCTGCAAACGAGCAATTGGAAATTTGGGCCGAGCGTGCTGGCGTCGATATTATTATGCAAAAACAAGGAGCCGATCCAGCTGCTGTTGCATTCGACACAGTTAAATCTGCTCAGGCAAAAGGCAAGGATATTGTGATAATTGATACTGCTGGTCGGTTGCA
>CAYOPF010000085.1:552-11926 GCA_964405755.1 uncultured Chloroherpeton sp. | reverse complement strand
AAAAAACCGATAATTACATAAGATTGATGATTTTATTGAATGAATTTTAATTTTTTTGTAATTTTACAATTTTAGCAATTACCAAACAGTTGAATAGTAACAGATTACAAATATTATCGGAAATAGTAGCAGATTTTTTCGCAATTTCGTTTAGTTTTATTCTTCAGTATTGGATTCGGTTTCATTCAGGATTATTTCAATCGCAAGTAACACCAGATTTACAAGTTACAATATTTACCTACATTTTATTCATTTTTTATTGGTACGCTCTACTTGTTTTTATGGGAATGTATAAAAACTGGTACGAACTTTCGCCAATCGAAGAAGTTTCTGGTGTTGTTAAAACGGTTTTCTGGGGAACGTTAGTAATTATTCTTTTAGTTTATAGCGATACAAGTAATTCGCCGCGAATGATGTTTTTGAGCTATTTAGTTGTATTTACACTCACAATGTCGGTTTTTCGATATTCCAATAGATTATTACAAAAAAAGATGAGAATAAAAGGCGTAATTCAAATACCGATTTTAATAATTGGTGATTTTAAAAGTTGTATTGAATTCACCCAAAGAGCAATCAAATCCAAGGGTTGGGGCTATCAGCCAGTTGCACTAATAACAACTGAAAAAAATGCTGAAATAAAAAATGGAGTTGATATACCCACTTATGATGATATCACACAATTTGACACTATAGCCAAACAATATAAGCCCGAAATTGTTGTTCTGCTGGGTTCCTTGCACCAAAATTACGAAGAATTGATGGAATTGGCTTATACCGCCTCCGAAAATAATATACGAGTAAAAATCGAACCCGATTTATACGATGCTTTTACTGGACAGGCAAAAACACGAAATCTATGGGGCATTCCGTTAATCGAAATCAATACGAATATTCTAAAACCATATCAAGCTTTTTTAAAAAGATTATTTGATATTGTTTTTAGTGCAATGGTACTTTTAATCGGTTTCCCCATCTGGTTTACAGTTGGATTGATCGTTAAAATAACCTCCAAAGGACCTATCTTTTACGTGCAAAGCCGAATTGGACGAGATGGGAAAGTATTTAAAATATATAAATTCCGCTCAATGTTCACCGAGCAACAGTTGGCAAAACCAAACTGGACTTCGAGCAACGACCCAAGAGTAACTCCATTTGGACGATTTATACGAAAAACTCACTTAGACGAAATTCCTCAATTCTGGAACACTTTAATCGGCGATATGAGCGTTGTCGGACCGCGTCCCGAGCAACCTCATTTCGTAGAACAATTTTCTAAGGAAATTCCTCAATACAACCGTCGCCACAAAGTACGCCCTGGGATTACGGGTTGGTGGCAAGTGAAGTATACTTCCTACGAACTTTCAATCGAAGAAATTAAGAACCGACTAAAAGACGATTTTTACTATATCGAAAATTATTCAATTAAACTGGATTTGGAAATCATCCTCCGAACAGTTTGGTTGATGGTAAAAGGTCATGGACAAACATAGGAAAATTAGATGAAATCAATAGTTGTTATTCCAACGTATAACGAAATAGACAACATCGAACATTTGATTGATGAAATTCACCAATCAGTGCCCGATACCCACATTTTAGTTGTCGATGACAATTCGCCCGATGGAACTGCTCGTAGAGTGGAAGAACTAATGGCAACCGATAAGCAACTACATTTGCTATGGAGAGAAAAAAAGATGGGACTTGGAACTGCATATTGTGCAGGCTTTCAATATTGCCTGGATAATGGTTTCGAGATTATTATGCAGATGGATGCCGATTTTTCGCACGATCCTAATGACCTACAGAAGTTTTTGGCTTTGATTAATGATTACGATTTGGTTATTGGTTCGCGTTATATTTCGGGTGTGAATGTGGTGAACTGGCCACTAACGAGGTTGATTCTTAGTTACGGAGCAAACATATATTCACGAATAATCACTGGGATGCCACTGATGGATGGCACTGGCGGATTTAAATGCTTTCGTGCTGAAATATTAAAACTAATAAATCTTAAAGAAATTGTATCGAATGGATACAGTTTCCAAATCGAAATGAATTACCGTATATGGCGAATGGGCGGACGCATCAAGGAGATGTCTATTATATTTATCGACCGTCGTAGTGGTATATCTAAAATGAATAAAAAAATCATCTACGAGGCTATGTGGATGGTTTGGAAACTCCGTTTCTCGTTCAGGTTAAAAAGTAAATTAAAGAAATTGCGAAAAATCTTTTTAAACAAATCGAATGATTGAACATCTGGAACCCACTGATTTTTTCCTCACTATTGCTAATGAATTTTGGATAGAAATCAAAATAAAGGGTTCAAAATTTCTTGGTTTTGCATTTCCAATATCCGATAAAAAGGAAGCTGAGGATATTTTGGAAAAACACCGGAAAAAGTACTACGACGCTACACATAACTGCTTTGCATATTCGATAGGATTGGATAACGAAATTTTTCGCTACTCCGACGATGGCGAACCAAGTGGCACAGCTGGCAAACCTATTTATCAAGCTATTAAACATTTTGAATTTAAGAATATTTTAGTCATCGTTACGCGATACTTTGGTGGTACCAAATTAGGGGTGGGCCCACTGGCGCGAGCATATTATGATGCAGCATTCGATGTTCTGAATGTTGCTGAAAGGAAAACTGAATATGTAACAAAAACACTACAAATCAAAGTTGATTACACTTTTATAACTGTAATTAAAAGGCTACTCGAACCGGTGTCGGTCGAAACAAAAGAGGAGTATCTTGCCGACGTTACATTCACTGCAAAAATTCTAAGTTCAAAAGAAGAAAATTGCAAAAATGAAATTATCGAGCTCACCCAAGGTAAGGCAGGAATAATACTACTTTAGTTCAGAAAAAATACCGTTTACTTGAAGGAGCGGCAGACTAGTCCTGATGTGGTAGTTTGAAGATTTCCTATTGCATAGGAACGATGAAAAATGAATCCTTGCCATTAACACAAAAGCAGGAATCTATAATAAAAATGGCAGTGTAGAAGGTAAATGATTGTATAAATGAGGTCCGACATCTCAGAGTAGAATTGTAAAACTTGCATTATTGCTTAATTTAGTATTTTGGAAATACAACTGAAATGAAAAATAGAATTTTCATATATACAACTATAATATTCTTATTGATAAGTTACTCTGAATTATTCACCCAGACTATACCAAAGGTAACCATTTTAAATAATCCTGCTCCTGGCTATTATTATTTCGATATCATTCAATCATCCTCTTTTCAATTATTCGACAATTATGGGGAGTTGGTTCATCATAAGGAGACAATTCCGCAAAAGCGGAAAAAAATGTTAGAGAATGGCCTCATTTCCGAGTTTGACGTTAATAAGTACCTCATATACAACGAGAATTTAGAACTTATTGATAGTATTAAGAACCCCACAAATTATACTATCGATTTGCACGACTTTGTAGCGTTGCGAAACGGTAACTACTTAATGTTATTAAATCATAAAGTGCAAAAAGATTTGAGTTCAATCGTTGAAGGAGGGCAAGAAGACGCATTGATAATTAATAATTTAATAGTCGAGACCGATGGTCGAGGTAAAATATATTGGAGTTGGAGTGCTTTGGATTATTTGGAGATAACAGATGTAACTTCAGCGGTTGATTTAACTATGAATATGATAGACCTGTTCCATATCAACTCAGTATTTGAAGATTCTAATGGCAATTTACTGATTTCGATAAGACATTATGACGAAGTTGCATTGGTAAATAAGCAAACAAAGCAATTCATCTGGCGATTTGGCGGACAAAATTGCAAGAATAATCAATACACAATTCTAAACGATGAAGTTGATGGATTTAAAGGCTTTTCGCACCAACATACTGTATCTATTTTGGAGAATGGAAACATTTTATTATTCGACAACGGAAATCTGAAACCAAACAAATACTCCAGAGCTGTGGAATATTCGATTAATCATCAAACTAAAACAGCAACTAAGGTGTGGGAATATCGGGCTAATCCTGATGTATATATATTTGCTATGGGAAGTGCCTATCGTTTGGAAAATGGCAATACTTTGATAGGTTGGTCTAAGTTCGGATTTACTGAAGTCCGACAAGATAAAACGGTAACTTTAGAGGCTATTTCGGACAATCCAAATGGTATATATCGGGTTCAAAAGACCAATCTAAAGCAGAAATACAAATCAATTAACATAAACTCCAATGGCACTTATCAATATAATTCCACAAACAACGTAACTGGAATATCGATAAAAGTTGAATCAATTAGTGGCATTGGGGGTAATACCCATATTCAGAAACATTTTTATCCTCCACATCGTGGGGATTATGCCAATACTGATTTTTTGTCCATTCTTCCATATCGGTGGGTTTATTCTAATGACGGCGGTATTAATACTCTTTCTGGGGAATTGAGTTTAGATGTAGGTAGCGTTAAAGATATAAATTTTCCGCAAGGAATTGTAATCTACATAAGAGAAAGCGAGGATAAAGGTATATTCCAACGATTAGAAACAACTTACGACGAAAACAATAACCAGATTAAAGCAAAAATTGATGGATTTGGCGAATTTGTTCTTGCAAAAACAACAGTAAAAGGTCCAAAATTACTGTATCCTCAAAACAATGTGAGAGGGGTTTCAGCTTTTGGCGAATTGAAATGGGAAAAAATATACAATACACAGAAATATCATATTCAATTATCGAGTAATAATAGTTTTAACCAAAAAATCATAGATACACTCGCTCCAGCAAAAGAGATTTTTCAATACGCAGGACTTGATTACTTACGGCAATATTTTTGGAGAGTTCGAGCAATTGCGGGTGATGATACAACAGAATGGTCCGAAACTTACAATTTTCGAACAAATTTAGCAACACCCAAAATACTACAACCTATCAATAATTTTATCGGATTTAGAAACAATGATTTTGTTGTGTGGGATAGTGTAACTTATTCCGAAAATTATCAATTCCAATTATCGCAAGATAAATCATTTCAGAATTTGATTAATAATTCTTGGGACATAAAGAAAAATTCGATTAAAGTATCTGGATTGGGATATAACACAAGATACTTTTGCAGGGTAAGAGCTATTGCTTCAGCAGATACAAGCGAATGGTCGAGTTATGTAACTTTTACAACTGTATTGCCTAGTCCAAAACTAATAACTCCAACTAATAATAGTAAAGATATTGAAATTCCATCACAACTAAAATGGACAAAAATAAGTGATTCGGAGGAATATCATATTGAAATATCTGAAGATAAACGCTTTGGCCCCGAGTTTACTTTGAAAATAATAATTGCCGATACCTCTGTTCGAATAAATGAATTAGAACCTGGAACCGAATATTTCTGGAAAGTGCAAGCAGTTCGCCCCACCGACACAAGCGATTGGTCCGAGATATTTACTTTTTATACAAAAATTACGGATACTACAGCAATAGAATTGCAATCGCCACAAATTCAATATCCGAAGAACAATGATTTTGCAATATACATCGATGGCATAATTAAGTGGTCGAAAGTTGAAAAAGCTAAAGGTTATAGAATTAAACTTACACAAATAGACAAAGGTATTTATAAAGAATTTGATGTTAAGAGTGCAGGAACTTTCCAAACTACCTTAGACGAGTTGGAATATAATACAAAGTATGAAGTTGCAATCAAAGCAACAAGTGGTTTTTACGAAAGTAAATGGTCGGACCCAATTGTTTTTACTACTGAGTTAAAACCACCTACAATTGCAAATCCCGTTAATTTATCCAAAGAAGTACCTGCCAAAGGTCGTTTTGAGTTTCAGTATGACTATCCACAGTTCGATTTACACCTTCAAGTATCTCAGGAAACTAAATTTGGTGATTTAATAATTGATAAAAAAGGAAAGAATGACAATATTACTGAATATTCTTTAGGTGGCGAAACAACTTATTATGCCCGATTAATTCTATTTAGTGATTCAAACAGAAGCAGATGGAGCGACACAGTTCAGTTTACGACGAGTAAAATAAATTCTATTTCGATTAGCGATGATTATGAAGTTGATATATTCCAAAATGATAAAAACAATTTGATTCATATCTATCTTAATAAAACAAACAATATTGATAGAATAATAATCTACAATATTCTAGGCAATGCAATTTTCGAAAGTAGAATTGAAGCAAATGTTACTGAAATAAGTACAGGATATTTTCCAAAGGGTATATATATTTTAGTTTTGAAATCCCTCAATAATCAAGTAATAAAAAATCAGATTCTGTATTTATATTAATTTTTCTAAGAAAAGTAGTATATAGTAATTGTAGAAATAGTTGATTTTATTGTGTTTTAGTAGTTTTCAATATATTTCTGATTTTAACACCAAAGGTTTCATAATTAATTCTGATAGTTAGTAATATCGCAGAGATACCGATAACAATATTTCCCAACCACATGCCCCAAAAAGGACTGATAATATTGCGGTCGGCCAATTTTTCGCCACCAATCAAGAAAATCCAATAAATTATATAAAATGCCAAGCTCATTATAGCACTTATTCCAAAATTGCCTTTGCGAATAATTATACCAAGAGGTGCCCCAATCAGAATGAATATCAAACAAGCAACAGGAATTGCATACTTTTTCTGTATTTCTACAATATATTGATTTTTCCTGTTTTTTAGTGATTCAATCATATTGGCAGTAGCAACAACTGAACTATAAAAATAATCCATTTGTAATTCCACATTCCGAAGAATTACCACACGGCGGGTTTGAGCAGAATCGCCAAAGCGGTAGTCTGATGTTTCGTACTTTTGATAATTTCCTTTTCCATATACAATGTAATTAAAGTGTGATTTAATTATATCGTAGAATTCAATCTTCCGCATCTTCAAGTTGGTATCAATTCCGTCAGCAATTTTTTGCATATCGCTTATGTTCATTTCGCGGTCACCTCGCGAGAACATATCGGCAGAGGACCTTTTGAAAGCAAATTCCTCTGCATCAATCCGAACAATCAACGACTTGAATTCGATAATCCTATAAGCGCTTGGTTGAATAGCAAATGTTTGATGAACTTCACCATTGTACAGAGATAGTATCATTTGTTCGAAAGTTGCATTGGGGCGAATAAAACCGCTATCTGCATTGATTATATTGAAGGTGTTGAATTTCGACTTATCATAGATAGTAACCTTGCTCATTTTTCCTGTTAAGGAATCAACTTGTCGTGCAAGTATTGTATAGCCCGTAAGTTCGGAGGAAAACTGTCCGCTTTCCAAAGCAAATGTAGGCTTTTTGCGAGTAATGTCTGCCATCAATATCTTAGCTTGTTGGTTGGATTCGGGTAGGACATAGTCGTTGAACCAAAATACAAAAAGAGAAAGCAAAATACCTGAAATTACAACCGGTCGCATCATAAAAAATAAGCTGCCACCACTTGCTTTTACAATAGTAATTTCGGAATTGGAGGACAAATTTCCAAAGGTCATCAACGAAGAGAAAAGAGTGCCCATAGGAACTGCTAAAGTCAACATCCAGGCAAGCTGAAAAGCAATAAGCTGGATGATTATCCAGGGGCTCAATCCTTTGCCGATAAATTTATCCAAGTGATTAATTAAAAATTGCATCAGGAAAAGCAACATTACCAATGCCGTTCCAAAAATGAATGGTGCAATGTGCTGCCGAAGAATGTAGCGGTTGATAATTGTATTGACTTTTACCATTTTCTTTTGGAATGTTTATCGGTTACGATTGTAGTCGTATTTTTCGGTAATTGTTGTAGGCGTAAGCAATTTAAAATCGCCAAATCCATTATTATCTACAAAAATGAACTCACGGTTATTCGTGTATATCCACCTTTCGTAGACTCGCGAAGGGTTGTAATAATCTTGCCGTTTATCGACAGATGCTGGAGAGCCAAAAATTATATAAACCATTCCCATATCTGTTTGCCAGCCCTGCTGATATGATTTAAATCGAGAATTTACATATTCCACCCGTTTATAGTATTCCTCGAATGCCTCGTTCCTCTGGGTGTTTGGAGTTGGATCCAATGCATTCCAAAACTCGCGGAAGCGATTGAGTTTTTGTTCGTAAGTAGCACCTTCCTCAATGTATCGAATCTGTGCATTGTTTGCAACATAGCGGAGTTGACGGATAGCTATATCCAAATTCTCCACTACATTTCCGGCAAGTGTAGGAGAATATTTTATCGTTCGCTGACTGACTGCCAAATACTGGCTTTCGTCGTAAATGGAATCAGATGACTGCGGTAGCGCAATTGTTTTTAAGTAATAAGTTCCCGTTAATAAATTCTTTGGTGATGGAATTCGCAAATATACTTGGTTTATACCTTTCTCGACAAATTTTGTAACCCGGTTACCTACTTCAATCATTTTGCTTTCATTCCATAACTCGTAGATAAAATCTATATTTTGCGACTTTTCGTTATTATATGCTTCGAAGAATACAAAAAAACCATTTTCCAAATTTGAAATATTATCGGACAAGAATGGAGTAATACTGGCGTTGCCGTCGGCATCCATTATGTCGCTCACAATCATTAAACCACTTAAAGCAAATCTATACTTCGAAAAATTTACGGCGGAAATTTCTCTGTTTCGTTCGTATTTTGTCTTAGTGATTTGGTCGGTAATTGTAAGGTTCACTCTGTACCGCCCTTCTTGGAGAAAAAATGAAAATAACGATGGGTCGAAATTAGCATTCAGACCCTGAGCATCATCATATTCCCTGGTTTGAACTGTTCTGTCGATTATTTTCTCTTCGAGTAAATCGTCGTTTCGGTCGTAGCATTTTAAACTAATTTGATATTTTGCAAAAAAAACACCCTTATCGGAACGTAGAAACGACAAAGACTGGTAAGGAACAGCCACAAACATATCCAATCGTGCATTGTCCAGCGAATCGCCCCGGAATAATATTGCATCGAAATATACCATACTGGACGAATTATCCTTATCGCTCGTTTGAGAAAACAAACAAGTTGCAATTAAAAACAACGATATGTACAGAATTAGTTTAATCATTTTCACAAAATTAAAGAAAAAAACAAAAAATCTTTCAATAAATACAAGATTATTGAAGTATTAAGAATTTAGACGAATGAGAGAGATTTGAAATATTAAGATTTAATAAATAAATGACTTTTGATAGATTTAATCCAGGGATTGAAAATTCGTGTAGATTAGTGCCATCCTTTACTTTTGAAATAAAAATGGAGTTTGTTTCGGTATAGCAAAGCTGTCCCAAAAAGTTGTGAATACTAAGAGTGTATTCTGTAAAACCAAACATACTTGTGTAGATGGCAATCTTCAAGGATTTATTAGTTTCAAAGTATTTTGTATCAAAACCCAAATATCCACCTTCGAAAATTTCGGTTGTGTTACCTTGCAATGTTACATTACACTTTGTGTTTGAATTGTAGATGTTCGGAGATCCAATACCTTGTAAAGGCATTTTTGTGTTTGCACACTTATCGTGGAAAATAAGGGTATCCTTAAAATATCCGAGTTGGTTAGGATTGAAGCAAACCAATATGCTTCTTTCCTCGCCACCATCAAAAAGAATTGGTAATTGGCTTTGAGGTATGGAATAAACTAAATTATTCATTAATATGGGATCGTCGAGCTTTTGAATTTCATTTGTTAAATTTTTTACTTTAACTTCCTAACATATAGTGTTAGAATAGCCAACAGAGTCGAAACTTAAAGTCTTATTTACATCGAGATTTGAAAACAAAAAAGTTTTTGGGCTAAAATTAACCTGAATTTCGGCATAACCCTTGCAAGCATCGTTATCATAAAATGTAACAGAGTATTTACCCGATTTGGTTACTTTTATAGATTGAGTTCTGTCGCCTGTGCTCCATATTATGTTTTTATAAATATTATTAATTGCTAAAACAGTTGTATCTCCATCGCAAAAGTTATATCCATCGGATAAAATTGTTGCATCTGGATTCTTACAAGGTGTTGCTAAATCCTTAATATCTTCATCGGTCAGTGCTTTGGAATATATTTTAACTTCATCCATATCGCCAATGAAACGAGCCGATGAACGGGAGTATCCGCTATAAAACCACCAATGACGTGCTAAAGCAGCCTTGTTCTCACTAATTTTTATACTTTGCAGTAATATACCTACTAGTTTACCATCAATATATGACCTTAATTCACCTTTCTCATAGGTCATTGCAAAATAAACCCATCGACTTCTATCGTTTTCAGTATAAAATATATTTGAGACTTGATTCCACAATTCAGAACCAACAGCAAAAGAATAGCGTAATTTATAATCATTGGCGTATTCAAAAATGTGATTCATTATCCCAAGCCAACCAGCATTATGATGATCGAAAAAGATATAGGCCTCACCACTATACCAATGAGAAAAATCTTGGAACCTGACCCATAAACTAATTGTAAAACTGCTGAAATATTCCAAATTAATCATGGGTATTAAAACATGCGACCCAATCAAATTCGAATCTATATCCGAATTAATTTGATACTCTTTGCCCTCAAAGTGAATAGCGTTACCTTTAATCCCGTCATCAATATAAGTTGGCTTATTTATGGGCTGGCCATGATAATTATTACCAGAATAATCTAAACAATTCTTTTGGTCAAATGGATAATATAAGATTAAATGCTTTTTGTATTCCTGTGCATGATTACTATAACAACAAAACATAAAAACAACAATAAAAAGGATTTTTTTCATTATAAACCTTTATAGATTTAAAAGTTTTTTCTATACAAAAATAATGATTTTGTATAAATAATTAAATAAGAATTAGTATTAGTGAGTCTAAATAAATAATTTTGTATAATTTAAGAATATTAATAATGGAAATAAGAAATCATATTGCAAAATTATCATGGTCAATGTTAGATAAAGCATTGTTCTTGATTTATGGATTTGTCTTTTTATTAATCATTAATTTTGCTTCCGTCTCTGATTATGGTATTTATGCAATAATTTTAGCAATACATAATTGGATTTTTACGATAAGTGATTCTCTTACGCTGCAAAGTATCATTCAATTTGGTATGGTTCCTGAATTTCGACTAAAAGTTAATACAATTAGTATTATTTTCCACAGTTTCTTTACTTTATTATCGTCGTTTCTCATAATATTTTTAAGCTCCATTTTAACATTTTTTTTAAATGAACCAACATTAGTTGAAGCTATCAATTATCTTCCCTTGATTTCGTTGAGCTTTATTTTGCGTACTTTCAGTCAGAAAATTATGTACCGCGATCAAACAATGTTTAATTTGTTTATCTCCAATCTTTCTTTTTTTTGTTCCATTTCTTTGTTTTATTTATATGTGATATATGTAAGTAATT
>CAYOPF010000085.1:0-542 GCA_964405755.1 uncultured Chloroherpeton sp. | reverse complement strand
CACTAAGTTTGCATGCCTTAATATCAGGTTATAGCTTTGGTGGTCTTGTTTCATCATTAATTTCCGTGATATTGATTAAGAAAAGACTTTTATTTGGACTACAAGGTTTAATAAAAGTAAAGAACATTTTAAAATTTAATATCCAGATGACAACTGTATCACTTTTATTTTCTGCACCACGACAATTAGATATTGTCTTGTTAAAGGTCTTTTTTTCATTGGAATATATTGGTTTATATTCAGCTGCTAAAACTATATTTCGCGTATTCGAAGAAGTAATGAATGCCATTTCTGCTTTAGTTTATCCAAGTGCTGTTAAACACACAAATCAGAACAACCAATTAGAGCTGTTATCAATACTTAAAAAATCTGTTACCTATGGTTTTGTGATTTTTTCAACTTTGTTTCTAATATTCTACTTATTTGGTTCTTTTATGATATTTCAGTATTTAATACCTCAAAAATTTTATGATTCTTATAATTATTTCAAAATTTTACTTTTTAGCCTCCCATTTTTACCTTTAACATTTCTATATTCAGTT
>CAYOPF010000084.1:0-11944 GCA_964405755.1 uncultured Chloroherpeton sp. | reverse complement strand
TGCAAATTACTGATAACTATATAATCCATCAAACCTCGATTTTGTTTCAATATACCCCAAAGTAATTGAAAAAATACCTAAAACTATACCTTATCAAAGTCTTGCTTTGTGTTATCAAAGTCTTGCTTTGTGTTATCAAAGTCTTGCTTTGTGTTATCAAAGCCTCGTTTTGTGTTATCAAAGTACTATTTTTGCTCTAAACAAGACTTTGATGACTCCAAACAAGGCATCTTTTTATTAAATTTTAAGAAAAACAACCAATAAACACTTGGTTACCCCAAAATAATAATAATAATTTGTTAAATTGATTTGCAAGTTCACTCTTAAGACAATCCAGAGGAAAATATTATTCTCTGTAATCTTTGATAGTGGAAATAAAAAAAAAGGTAGATTGGTCAAGTGGGCAAATCTACCTTTTTAAGTTAATCTTTTTAAAGATTATTTCAAAGAACTAACGCAATTTAAATTGAATTGGAATCGAAATCCAACACATAATTGGTTCCTGGTTTTGGATAGCAGGTTTAAAGCGTCCGTAATTACGTATAGCATTTTCTGCTGCTTCGTTTAATAAACTATTATCTGAATCTTCGATAAACATTTTACGAACTGTGCCGTCCTTATCAATCAATACACGAATCGTAACGCGTCCTTCGATGCCTGCTCTTTTTGCTAAATCAGGATAGATTACTAAGCTTTGCAAGCGAGAATAATCAACTCCTGGCTCTTTTTCAACTGGTATGAACTCGTCGGGTTCGGGCTCTTTTTCTTTAACTTTTACATCAACCTTGCCACTTTGATTAAAGTCGATATTAGAAGCAAAGCCGCCTAAATCCATACCACTACCGCCTTCGGCCGATGCTCTGTTCATCACGTCGATAGTTGCAAATTCTTGCATATCTGGAGTGATTTGAGCGTCTGGAACAGGAACAGGAATACCAGCACGAGCTGCAGGACCTGTGTTTAGTATCTGCTCGGGTGGTGGTGGTGGTGCATCTTGCCCTTGGTCTTGTGGGGGCAGATCCATAATATCCATTTTAGCAATTGGCGCTAATTGTTTCATTTTTGGTTTTGCCGCATCTATTTTTACGTAAATGAAATAAATCAAAAACAATAAAATAAAGATAATTGCTGTTGTAATAAAGCCACGATAAGTAAATCTATTAATAAACCCTTTTAGTTCTTTAGCACCATATTGGGGTAAGTTAGCAATTGTTGCAATAATTTCTGTCATCTCACAACCCCTTAATTAATTCTAATTGATCAGGTAATAACGGAGCAATGGTAAATCTACGTTGTCTTTCTTTTGGTTTTCCGGTCTGAGGGTCTATATCTTTTTTCAAGTTATCAACAATAATAGCTTCGGCTCTGTTCAATTCGTCTAAGATTGTTACAACCAGTCCATATGGAGCATCGCCGGATGTATATAAAGCAACGATGAGCTTATTTAAATTCTCTGGTTTCATATTTTCCCGAACAGAAATCTCGCGGATTTGTTTTGCATTTTTGGGGTCGATTTTTTCTGGTGTATCTGCTCCCAAGGCATAGAAAATTGCTCCATCGTCTCGAACAAAGAATTGAAGCAATTGCGATTGAGCAACTTCTACTTCTTCTTGTTCGGGGGGAACACTCATTTCCATTACTTGAGGTGCTGCCATTGTTGTTGTAAGCATGAAGAAAGTGAGCAACAAGAAAGTGATGTCGACTAACGGGGTCATATCGATACGAAAGCCAATTCTTTTCTTACCTTTCCTCTTACTCGACCCGCGTTTGGTTTTACTACCACCGGAACCTAATGATTCGCCGCCTCCAGCCATAGTTTTTCTCCTTATTTGTTATTGAGAAATAATTAATAAATAAATCTACATTCCCGTTTTTTCGGTAACAAATGTAAATTTAGTTGCTTGTTGCCTTCGTAGTATGTCCATAGCGTCTTGGATCCATTGGAACCGCAGTCGCCGGTCTGCGTCTATTGCGAATTTTGTGTTTGGTCGCACTATTCTTGTATTTCGAACTAATTCACTCAATACTTCCTTTGTAATTTTTAATTGCAAAGATTCTCTTTGCTCTGGAGTAAGTTCTCCAACACTACCCCAAACTTTTGCACGATCACTTTCATTAGTTAATTCATAATAGAAATTAGTATCTCCAGTAACCGAATCTATAGCAACTTTGATAACAGCTAAATCATTTTGAGGTATAGTTGTTGTATCTGGTGTTACTTTTGGTCGTTGTATGGTGAATTTTTGTTGACTTTCGGCTTCACTTTTGAACTTTGCAGTAAACATAAAGAAAGTTAACAAAAGGAATGTGATATCGACCAATGGGGTCATATCTATCACAAAGCCTACTCTTTTTTTCTTAACTTTTGCCACAGAAGGCTCCTTCAGTTATTGATACTATTTCTTAATTTTGACTGTGAAAATTTGCATAACATTAAGTATTGCTTCGTCGATCATATAGACAAAATTGTCTACTTTGGTTGTAAAGAAGTTATAAGCAACAATCGAAATGATAGCGCCAATAAGTCCACCAGCTGTATTATATAATGCTTCGGAGATACCAATAGACAATTGGATAGCCGATACAGTTCCACTAACAGCTAATGCTTGGAATGCACGTATCATACCGACAGTTGTTCCTAACAAACCAACCAAAACGGCAACAGATGCAACTGTTGAGAGAACAACTAAATTCTTTTCTAATAATGGAGTTTCGAGGTTCATTGCTTCGTCGATTGAACGTTGAACTTCGGCTAATTTCTTTTCTCCTGCAAATTCTGGATCGTTTTCGATTGTTTTAAATCTGTTAATTGCGGACCTTAGAATGTTTGCTACACTTCCTCTTTGTTTGTCGCATTTTGCTAATGCTGATTCGGCATCTCCCTTCTCAAGGTCTTTAATTACCGAAGATATGAATGTAGCTGGGTTTCCGGAGCCTTTTGCCTTGTTGATCGACCATAATCTTTCGAATACGAATGTTATGGATACAATAATTAACGACATCAACAAACCAACGAGTGGTCCACCAGTGTAAATTGTACCAAGAATGTTGCCTGGTTTTGGTTCGTGCTTGATCAACGGATCCAAAAAGTTGTCAGGATTTCCTAAGATAAAGAAGTAGATTGCGTATCCTACTGCTAGTGATAATGCTATCACGATTAGATTTACGTAGTTTTTCATAATAAAACCTCGTTTTTATTTAATTAGACAAAATTTTAATTGCTTCTTCCAATGTTTCTGTAATTTTGAAAACCAAAGTAAGTTTTGTAATTACAAAGATATTTTCTATCGATTTTCCTATGTTGCTTAGGATTATTTCGCCTTCTCTTTTAGCGAAATTTGTATGTGCAGCGATTAATATTCCCAACGAAGTAGAATTGAGATAAGTTACATCTGCCATATTGATAATTAATTTTTTCTCGTCTTTTTCGGACATTTCGGCTAATATTTGCTTTAATTCATCAGTTTCGTCGCCTCCGATGAACTTACCATTTAAATGGAGTACTACCCCACCAATTTGTTTTTCAACTTTGATTTTTGCCATTTCATATTCCGATATTTTTGGAAATTCAAAATTAACAAACTTTTATTAAATATATGTTAATGAAAACCTTAAAGAATTATTATTTATTACATTTTTGTAATTTTTTCAAGCAACAATAATCTATCTAAATTAAAGTAATCCTTTATTACTTGTACAATAGACAATTCATTGAACAATTTTGTTACATCTTGGCTGTTTTTTTCATTAATTTCAAGGAACATCTTCCCATTTTCTTCTAAATAATCTATAAATTTTACGAATCTTTTATAAAATGCAATTGGGTCTTCTCCCGCTGTTAGAGCTATTCTTGGTTCGTATTTCAATTCCTCTTGTAGATGCTTCAAATCAGTTTCTATAACGTAAGGTGGGTTCGAAACTATAATATCATATTTTTCCTTTGGTTCGAATAGAAAAAAATCTGCTACTAAAAAATTAATATTCTTAATGTCGTGCAAGGATGCATTCTCTATTGCAAGTGAAACTGCATCTTGTGAAATATCGATTGCAGTATATCTGAACTGAGGAAATTTCTTTGCCAGCGAAATTGCTATGCAACCGCTTCCTGTTCCTACTTCAAGTACATTTAGTACTTTATCAGGCTCATTCACATTTTCAATAATTAGATTTACTAGTAATTCGGTTTCGGAACGGGGTATTAGTGCTCTTTTGTCTATTTTGATTTTGTGTCCAAAAAAATTTACTTCTCCCAGAATATATTGCAAGGGCTCACGCTTTGCTCTGCGTTTTACATATTCCCTTAATTTGGCAAGTTCATTTTCGTTCAAAACATAGTCGATATTTAGATATAAGTCTAGCCGCTCGCAACGCAAAATATTTGCAATCATCATTTCGATATTCAATCTTGGACTATCTATTCCTTTATCGGAAAAATAGTTGGAGCCCCACGACAGAAGCTTTCCTATTGTCCAAACTGTATCCAATTAATTCTTTAAATATTGGGATAATAGCGATAAGCAAGCCATTCGAATATAAACTCCCGAAGTAACTTGAGTTTGGATTAAGCAATTCGGGTAACTGCTTATTTTGTAGTCGAGTTCCACTCCATAATTTACTGGTCCTGGGTGCATTACAACTAATTCAGGTTTGCGCGATATTCTCTCTAATGTAACCCCATAATACTTCGAGAATTCTTCGATTGAAGGCAATAAACCACTGTTCATCCTTTCGCGTTGCAAACGGAGAACAAGCAAAATATCCGACCATTCGATAGATTCTTCAATACTGCTGGAAAATTCAACCCCCCAGGGGTTGTAAATTTGAGGCAGCAACGTACCCGGCCCGAGAAACTTAACTTCCATTCCCAATGTTCTCATAACGTTGATATTGGAGCGAGCCACTCTACTATGGAAAATATCGCCAATAATAGTAACCTTCAATCCTTCTAATTTGCCAAAATGATTGAGTAAAGTATAGTTGTCCAATAATGCCTGAGTAGGATGTTCGTGTTTGCCATCACCAGCATTTAGAATTATTCCTGCAGTATTTCTTTGTAGAAACTGCTGAGCACCGCTACTTCCGTGACGGATAACATAAATTTGGACGCCCATTGCCTCGATAGTTTTTAATGTGTCGAGCATGGATTCGCCTTTGGACAGACTTGATGTGGAAGCCGCAAAACTAACTGTTTCGGCAGAGAGTCGCTTAGCAGCAATCTCGAATGATAATTTGGTTCTTGTAGAATTCTCGAAAAATGCCATAGCAACCGATACACCTTTCAGGTCGTCATAGCGATCGCCGGGTTTGTAATTATCTTGGAAAAATTTAGCTTTCTGGAATATTAAATTGATGTCTTCTTTGGTAAGATCTTCCGAATTTAATAAATAAGGTTTTGATATAGTTTGCATACTAATTAAATTGAATTTTACAAAATTAACAAAAGTTATTAATTTTATAGCAAGATTTCCGGAGTAATTTATATTTAAAATAATAAGACATAACCAGTTCCCAATATTCAATACTTTGAAAAACGTCTATCTACGAAATTGGTTTAGAAATTCATCTTCTGTCAACATCACAATAACGGTTCTCTCCCCACGACGAGAAGTAAAGTCTCCCTTCGAACCTCAGCAATGAAGCGAATTATTTATTATTAGAATTTACACGTATTCAAATTGTTTAGAGAAATGAATAACTGTAAAAGTTTAATGTCCTGTTATATTATTAATAATATTTCATAATATAGATAAAACAAACATCATATTATTATTTATATTATTGATTTGTAAACCTCTTTTAGATATAAATACAATATATTTATTATAAAATTATATTTTTTAAGCATACTAATATATTAATTATTATTCATTATAGTTGATATCTAAGTAATTTTAATTAGATTTGTAATTAAAAAGAGGTGCAAATGAACAGCACTAATAGGCGAACATTTTTAAAACAATTAACAGTTGGTTCTGCTGTTGCCGCATGAGTGAGCACATTACCTTCTAAAGCAGCAGAAGAGACAATTTCTGATCAAGCTATGGGCGTATTGGTCGATACAGCAGTTTGTGTTGGATGCCGTAGTTGCGAATGGGCTTGCAAGACAGCTCGCGGAATCGACGCTGGGGATATCGAACAATTTCATGACCGTTCAGTTTTCGAAGAATTTAGAAGGCAGGATCATACTTCATTCTGTGTTATCAACGAATTCCCGAACGAAAACCCAGATAAATTACCGTTGAATGTCAAATATCAGTGTATGCATTGCATCGAACCTGCATGCGCTTCTGCATGTATAGTTGGTGCATTCACAAAGCATGAATCGGGTGCAGTTACCTGGGACGGATCGATGTGCATTGGCTGTCGGTATTGCATGGTGGCATGTCCATTCCAAATACCTACATTCGAATACGAAAAAGCAATTGAACCAAACATAACAAAATGCGATTTCTGCTACGATAGAACCAAGGAAGGTAAAATGCCTGCTTGTGTTCAAGGTTGCCCGGTAGAAGTAATGATTTATGGCCCACGCGAAGAACTTATTGCAATTGCACGAGAAAGAATTAAACGCTACCCCGAGAAGTATATTGACAGAATATTTGGCGAAAAAGTAGTTGGGGGTACTTCCTGGATGTATTTAGCACCTGTAGAGTTCGAGAAGTTGAAGTTTCCACCGGTTGGCACTAAGCCTGCCCCTGGTGTTACAGAAGCAATTCAACACGGAATTTTTGCATACTTCATCCCACCACTTGCATTGTTCTCTTGGCTTGGTGGTGTTATGTGGTTAACCAAACGTAAAGAAGCAATATTGAAAGAAGTAGATAAAATTGAGGGGAACGAAAATGAGTGAGCATTTACTACCTCAACCAATAAAATACAGATTTTTTACACCTGGAACAATTATTATTGCATTAATTGCGCTTAATGGTTTAGTGTTCTTAGCTCTGCGTTTTCTTTATGGAATGGGAGCAGTAACAAATTTGAATAATTAGTATCCTTGGGGTTTGTGGATTGGTGTAGATGTTGCTGCTGGAGTAGCACTTGCTGCAGGCGCTTTTGTGTCTGCTGCAATGGGACATATCTTCCATATTCCAAACCTAAAACCGATAATTCGACCTGCTCTACTCACAGCTATGCTGGGCTATACTTTCGTAGCCTTTGGTGTAATGGTCGATCTTGGTCGCTGGTATTATATCTGGCATCCATTAATAATGTGGAACGGAACTTCCCCATTATTCGAAGTTGGTATGTGCGTTATAGCATATTTGACTGTACTTTATATTGAATTTTTACCAATCGTTGTGGAAAGATTTAAGAATAAAGTTAATCTGCCTGGTTTGTTGAAAATGTTCAACAGATTAATAGAATGGTTAATGAAAGTATTCGAAAACACCTTGGGCAAGGCTATGTTCATATTCTTGATACTAGGTGTAGTTCTTTCTACTCTTCACCAGTCATCCCTAGGGACACTGATGGTGATAGCTGGATATAAAATGCACCCATTATGGTTCACTCCTATTATGCCTTTGTTGTTTTATATTTCTGCTATTGTGGTAGGAATACCGATGATAATATTCGAATCTCTTATTGCCTCGCATGCATTCAAGATGAAGCCCGAGATGCCTGTTCTCGCACGCATAGCAACTTTTGTTCCAATGTTATTAGGTATATATTTAGCTTTCAAATTAGGAGATTTATTTATTCGTGAATCATTTGTGTACTTAACAGTTCTTAATAAATTTTCTATCGCATTTTATATTGAAATGATTTTTGGAGTGATTATACCTTTAATAATGTTTAATTTTAAGAAAGTTGTAACATCGCCACTTTGGTTATTTATTGGCTCAGCAATGATTGTAATTGGAGTGCTTATAAACAGGATTAATACATTTATTGTAGCTTACCAACCCTTCTATGCAACTGAGGCCTACGTTCTGTCCTTCAGCGAAATATCAGTTACGCTTGGCTTCATTGCTTTGTTGGTCCTGATGTACAGGGCAGTTGTTATAATCTTCCCTGTTATAAGTGTTCCAAAAGAATCAGACTTAAAGTATTAAGGAGAAAAGAAAATGAAACATAAATTATTTGCAACCATATTTGTTTGTGTCTTGATTTTGTTTGCTTATGCTTATTCCCAGCAAGGAAAAAAGGAAAAAGTAAAGGAGCCTGAAACTATTCAAGTTCAAACCGAAACATCAATAAAACTAATCGAACCCATACCAGAAAGCAAGAAGTACGAACATAAAATGATGCCTTTGGAATGTAAGACTTGCCATGATTGCGATTATCCGACCAAGAACCAACCTTGCTTGAAAATGTGTCCACGCACAAATTTAATTACAGTATTCCACTCTGCAGACGAGGGTCCTGTGCTTGTCCACATGGACGAAGTTAAAGGTGAATTTGGTGAAGTTTCTTTCTCACACAAGATTCATGCTCAAATGTCCGAAATGGCAGGTGGATGCGAAACTTGCCACCATTGCAATACTACCGGTCCTGTGTTAAAATGTCGTTCTTGCCATAGTGAAACAAGAGTTCGTGATGACAAACGTATTCCGGATTTGGAGGCTGCGTACCATAGACAATGTTTGAATTGTCACCGACAATGGACAGGGTCGACGAACTGCCAAGAATGCCACGTTAAAAAAGGCGAGGATATTAATAAAATTCGTCAAGAGAAAATTGCAAAATACCAAGGAAAAGAACACCCTAAACTTGTTGAACCAAACAGAGTTGTTTACGAAACCAAATATGAACAAGGCAAAATCGTAACATTCCATCACTACGAACATACACAGTTATACAATATTGCTTGCAAAACATGTCATGGAAATGACAATTGTGTTAATTGCCATAGTGCTTTGAATAAGGAGTTACGAAATAGTAATTTAAAACACAAGAAAACGCATAAATCATTTCAGGATCATCACGATCCATGTTCTTCATGCCACGACGAAAATAATTGCGGTAAATGCCACATGAACCAGGCAATGGGTAAGTTCAACCACGGACAAAGAACTGGATTTGATTTAGGAAATAGCCACGATTCGCTTAAATGCGAAGCTTGCCATAAAACAACCGGTAAATTTACAGGTTTAAGCAAAAATTGCACGTCGTGCCACCAGAACTTTGCACTTGGAAAATTCAAACATCAAGTTACTGGAGTAATTCTCGACGATACTCACCGTGAATTTGAATGTACAAGTTGCCATCCTAATAACAATTTCGCTGGAAAAACAGTATGTTCGGAATGTCACGAAGGTTATAACTACCCTGCTAAAAAACCTGGCAAGTTGGTTCAAAAGAAGAAATAATCAATAATTCAAATCTGTAAATAAAAAATCCCCTTATAACAAGTATTTTAAGGGGATTTTTTGCAATCTCTTTATAATTATTTTCCTGCTGCTGGCTTCTCTACCTGTCTGTTCATCAACTGAGAATCCAGGAAGAATAAACTTGCTTTGCTATCGCCAGCTAGCTTAAGTCTTTCGACTATTTCGGATGTAGTTTTTTCTTCTTCTACTTGCTCGTCTACGAACCAATTAAAGAAAGAAATAGAGGCATAATCTTTTTCTTGATGTGCCAGATCTACAAGATCATTTATCCATGCAGTTACTTTCTTTTCGTGCCCCAATGCATCAATAAATGGTTGGATAGGGTCGTTCCATTCGATGCTTGGTGCTGCTATTGCACCGATTGAAACTTTACCACCTCGATCTAACACATAGTCAAAGAACTTTAATGCGTGTGTTAATTCTTCCTCGGCTTGTATTCTCATCCAGCTAGCAAATCCGTTAAGATTAATGGTTGCATAATAAGCAGCCATAGATAAATAAAGGTTTGATGAGTACATTTCGCGAACTATTTGTTCGTTAATTGCATTTTGCAATGTTTCTTTAAACATAAATAACTCCTAATTGTATTTTTACTTAAAAACGATATTTGCTTCAAATTATTCTTTGAATTTTGTAAATTAACTTAAAATTAAATTTGTTTTTCTTATTTTGATTTAAATTTGGTGATAATTATGAAAAAGATTTCCATTTTATTATTCCTACTAATTGTAATTGCAACTCCCTTACTATCGCAGGAACAATATCTTCAATCAGGACCAATGGTTGGCTATGTGGATGCCCGCGAAGCTTTAATCTGGGTGCAAACCAATGCTCCCGTTGATCTTGCCATTGAATATTGGGAAAAAGGCACTTCCAAAATATTCAAATTGGATAAAATTCGTACCGAAAAACAAAAAGCCTATACTGCTAAATTTATTTGCGATAGTGTTATGCCCAATAAAATTTA
Organism: uncultured Chloroherpeton sp.; assembly: GCA_964405755.1. GTDB lineage: Bacteria > Bacteroidota > Ignavibacteria > Kapaibacteriales > UBA2268 > GWF2-33-9. The sequence goes on along the minus strand of CAYOPF010000084.1, from coordinate 1,642 downwards.
TAATTATTCTGTTTTAATCAACGGTAAAAAACTTTCGTTCGATTATCCTTTGGAATTTAAAACACAGGAGCTATGGAAATGGCGAAAAGATCCGCCCGATTTTAAATTTCTTACAGGAAGCTGCTTTTATGTAAACGAAGAATATTGGGACCGCCCCGGCAAACCTTATGGAGGCGAGCACGAAATAATGAAGAGTATGTATTCCCATCGCCCCGATTTAATGCTATGGCTGGGAGATAATTTGTACCTACGCGAAGGTGATTGGAATAGCTGGACGGGCATTTTGCACCGATATACCCACACAAGAAGCATAGATGTACTGCAACCTTTTCTGGCATCAACACCGAATTATGCAATTTGGGACGACCACGATTTCGGACCAAATGATGCTGACAGAGGATTTTGGAATAAAAAACAAACACTTGAGGCTTTCAAACTCTTTTGGGGTAATCCAGGTTATGGATTCTACGATAAGGAAGCTGCCGTTACTTACTTTTCGTTCTACGATGCAGATTTCTTCCTGCTCGATAATCGCTCATTTCGTTCTCCTAACGACCGTAAACACACCAACAGAACAATTTTGGGGGAAGAACAAATCGAGTGGTTAATTGATAATTTAGCAACAAGCCAAGCTACATTCAAATTTGTTGTTATGGGCGGGCAATTTTTAAACCCTTATGACATCTTCGAAAACTATTCAACATATCCCGAAGAAAGACAAAAGATATTGGATTTAATCGAAAAAGAAAACATTCAGGGAGTTATTTTTATTTCGGGAGATAGGCACCACTCCGAGCTATCAAAATTGGATCGTACGGGCAATTATCCATTACTCGATCTAACATCATCTACTATTGCGGCAGGACCTAACACAAAAGGTTGCGACGAACCAAACTACCTGAGAGTTGAGGGATGTTGCTACAATAAGCGCAATTATGCCCAAGTGGAAATTACTGGGAAAAAAGAAGAAAGGAAAATAAAATTCACTATTTATGGTGTGGATGGCAAAGAAGCTTGGTCGTGTGAATTCAAAGCAGCCGATTTGCAAACACCAAAATCAAGTGGAAAATAGGGTTTCTTCGATAATTTCGCAAAGAATATGACCAACTAATATGTGAGTTTCCTGGATCCGTGCAGTATTGCTGCTTGGCGAAATAAAGGACAATTGGCACATTTCTTTAATTATGCCACCGTCTCCACCAAGAAATCCGATAATGAGCATATTTTTTTTCTGTGCTTCTTCGATTGCTTTGATAACATTTGGTGAATTGCCACTTGTGGATATGGCTATTAACGCATCTTTGCTAGTTCCCAATGCTTCTACTTGCCGACTAAAAACATAGTCGAACCCAAAATCGTTCCCGCCAGCAGTAAGAATAGAAGTGTCCACGGTAAGAGCAATTGCAGGTATTGCTGGTCGTTGGAAAGAACTTCGAAGACGGACAACGAGCTCGGCCGCTAAATGCTGACTGTCGGCTGCACTACCGCCATTGCCGCAAAAGAGAATTTTGCCACCATTTTCAATCGTTTTTGATAATTTTAATCCAATATCTTCAATCAGTTCGATTGTATGTTTCTGAAAAAGATTTTGCTTTGTAAAGATATTATCTTCGATTGCAGATGTAATTTTATCAGTAAATTT
>CAYOPF010000083.1:0-12593 GCA_964405755.1 uncultured Chloroherpeton sp. | reverse complement strand
ATCAATATAAATTCTTGCAGTCTCATCAGCTTGCTTCAATTCAATTTCGGCATCTTCGAACAATTCTTCATCGAACTGATTTCGCAATAATCGATTAATTTTGAGTTTTGTCAATAAAATATCATTGCCTTTCAAGGATGTTGTGAAAAGTACCAAACTCTTTTCGATTTTGAGCAAGTTCTGTAACTCTGTGTTTTGGATTGATTTTTCCAACTCGTGTTCCACATTGCGGATTTGCTGATTTATTTGTTTTAGATATTTTTGGAACCATACAGATGAGGAAAGGAATAATCTTAAAAATAAGTCCAAAAAATTATTTACAGGGATTTTTTTTCTGTTCGCATATTCAACAAAATCAGTAACCATATCGTTGCGATATTGACTAATTGATATAAAAACATCATCCTTCCACAAAATACCTAGTGGTACTGTGGAATATGATGCTGTTCCATTATCCAAAATTTTGATAGGAATACGGACAATGATAAAATACCAACCATCTTCGAATTCAATACGCGGGCGCTCTTCGGCATCTTCAGTATCGTTCAGAAAACTAATTGGTACATCAAATCTGTTGACTAGAAAATTGATTTCTTCGTTGGTAGGGCATTCTACGTTAATCCAACTGTTAGAATCCCAGTTTTCCAATTCTGTGAAGCCACTATTGTTATTCATAAGGTAAGAAATCATTTTGCACCTCCTAATAGGTCGACAGAGGTAACAAAAATAATTTCCCCTGTCTTATTTACAACTGTGGTAATCGTCCATACTTTGTTAAAAAAATAATTACAAAATTAGCAAATTATTTTACAAAATGTTCCAGAAAGTGCAAATTACAATTACCATCGAAAAGCGTTTTTTGCATCAATTGCGGTTTGATAAGCAAGGTCCGTAGATTCACCTAATACCGTAATATGTCCCATTTTTCGTCCATTGCGAGATTCTTTCTTGTTGTATAAATGTAAATAGACATTAGGAAGAGTAAATACGTTTTTTACATCCGATGGGGCGCCAATTCCACTGCGTTCGCCAAGAAGATTTATCATCACGGCAGCTGGTGCAATCATACTAGGGTTTCCTAATGGAAGGTTCAATATGGCACGGATAGCATTCTCGAATTGAGATGAATAACAGGCTTCGATTGTGTAGTGGCCTGTATTATGAGGTCGTGGGGCAATTTCGTTGACCATAATTTCGCCGTTTTCGTAAAAGAATTCAATGCCAAATACACCAATTCCATCAATTGCTTCAACGCATTTTTTGGCTATTTCCTGAGCTTTAGCAACTATACCCTTTGGAACCTGTGCAGAAGCAATTACCTCGTTGCAAATATGATTTCTCTGTATAGTTTGTACCAATGGATAAATAGCCAATTCACCATCGTGGTTTCGTGCAATCATTATTGCAAATTCTTGATCGAATTTAACAAAGCGTTCAGCGTAGAGCAGATTTCTGTTTGGTTGCAACATAAACTGATTGTAGGCTACCTCTACTTCCTCTTTGCTATTAATAGTTGCATTGCCGTACCCGTCATATCCCATAAAACGGGATTTCAAAACAATTGGATAATTATAGTTTTCTCCAAATTGATATATATCTTCTATGGAATTGATGATTTGAAATGCTGGTACAGGTACGCCTGCACTCTGGAAGGTAGTTTTCTGAATAAACTTGTCCTGCACAAATCTCATTGTTCGCGAACTAGGATAAACGGGCTTTTTTTCTTCAATGTATTCTAATATTGCAGGATCGATAAACTCGTTCTCCAGAGTAATTACATCTGAGGAATCAATAAATTTATTGAGTTCTTCCCTATCGTTCCATCCACGCCAAAAATCGTTTTTGGTCATATCGCCCGCTGGAGAATCTGGGTGGTTCTCGATTATTGCCAAATTCATACCCATTCGGTAAACTTCTTGTGCAAGCATTTTAGCAAGTTGGCCACCTCCTAAAATACCAATTGTAACTGGATAATTTAAATTCATAGAAAATTAACTTTTTTGCAATAATTTAAACGATACTTCGATTGAAATGTTATAAAAAGAGGTGTAAAATTCAGCTTTGAAATTAAAAAAATACCGAATAATAATCTTCATAACCAGATCTACTCGCAAAATAAACTAAGTAGTAATGTTCTTGTTCTAAATCAAACCTACTTTCCTATTTCTGTAACAACTGTAAAAAAAGCGATTATTTTGCTGTTTTTGGAGAAAGCTGAACTAATCAAATTCGACACACACATTTTAATTCGTAGTAGTAGTAGTCAATACCCTCAGCCTACTATTATCCGTTTAGCAGATTATCGTTATTTCCCGAAAACAATTGATTTAACCCGAAGAAATCTGCTTCGTCGTGACGGCATGAGATGCCAATACTGTGGTAAAAGCAATGTTCAGTTAACATTGGACCACATATTACCACGCTCTCGAGGAGGGAAGGAAGAATGGGAAAACCTGGTTGTTGCATGCATTACCTGCAACAACAAAAAAGGAAACCGAACTCCAGAAGAGGCTGGAATGAAACTACTATCCAAACCGAAAAAACCTAGTCCAGTATTGTTTATCCGGCAACATTTCCCGCAGAACGAAGGAGACTGGAAAGAGTATCTGTTCTATTAATACACTTCGAGTACTTCACTTTTTGTTCTGGGATATCCGTAGTTATTTTCAAGTTCTTCTATCGAGATTTTATCTGTTATTGGAGTTACCAAGTAAGCTAATAATTGATCGACAATATCGAGATTTTCTTTGATTAAATAATTTACTTTAGAAATTTGTTGATAAGCGTATAAATTAATTCCATCAATATTTTCGAATTCACTATTTAAATTGATTACTTCGTGGATTCGGGAACGCCAGTCCCACAAGTCGATAAATAATAATTCAAGGCATTTATGACTAATTCTATTGTCCGGATCGCACGGATATTGGTCGAGACAATTATTCTCTATAGCAATTTCCACTAATTTGCTAAAGGCTTCTATAGGAAAATTTCGAACAAATGATCCACTTTCGAAATCGCGAACTAAACCTAAATTGAAGGCAAAGAAAATAGACCTAAGTTGCAAGAATTGATTATAGTATTCTGAATTATTTTTTAATTTTTCTTCATTCCAATTATAAATATTCGGCACCAAATGCTTAAATTTAAGGTATTTAATTATAATCTCTTTTGCCGTAATATTCATAAATTAAATTAATATTCATTAATTATTCTGCAAATTACGAAAAAAATTCTAAATAGCAAATTAGATTTATTTAAAGAAAAATGAATCTAAAACCACTTAGTTTTGTTATTTGAGCAGTTAGACGAATTTCCCCCTCACAAATAGGGTTGAACATAATTTAACACCAAAGTGTCACCCTGAGCCGTACGGCGAAGATTCTTCTTTACACACACATCCGATGCCTCGAAGACATCGGATGTATAGATTTAAAGTGTATATCTAAATTATTTTCATTTTTTTTGTAATGTATTTCAACTTTATGTATCTATATATTAAAGAAATTTATTAAATTTGCAGAAAGTAAAAATAATTTTTAAAATGATATGGGCAGGGATAAATAGAGAGAAAGGGAAAAGTTCTGAAAAGGGCATAGGATGGGCTTTATGGCTTTATGGCTTTATGGCTTTATGGCTTTATGGGGACGCTTAAAATATATTTTTATTGTACCGAAACTACGATTAATTCAAATTATCCAAAGAAAGAAAAAACAATTTGTTCAAATAAATTTTGTCGAGAAAAAATATTTGTTTACAACTGCGAGTGGAAATTCATTACGGAGCGGCTAAAAGGCAATTGCCGGAGGTGGTAATTCGGCTCTGCTTTGTAGCTTTTTTGCATTTAGCGATGTTGCCACAAGTAGTTATCTTCCGCTTTGTAAAAAAAGTGGTAGGAAAATAATAAAAAATTGTAAAACATTTATAAGGAAAAATAAAATGAAAAATAAAGTTATTTCAGTTGTAATGTTTATTCCAATATTAATACTTTTCTTTAATATTTCCTGCTCTGATAATGTTGTGCAGACCTGTAAATTTAATAATGTTAGTAATTTACTATATCTACCTGCCTTAAATTTTTCAAACAATGAAAATCCTTTAGACAGTTGTGGGTATTATCATAATTATTTTTTAGATTATTTTATTCAAAATACAGAATTACACCTCACAAATGAAGAAGAATTCAAATCAGAGCTTTATAGAATTATCAGTGACATTGGAGATATGCATATTTTTAATACAACATCACAATTAGGTGAGAAAGTTCTAGATTTATACTTTGATAGTACAAGGTCATTATCAATTCTTCAAACAATTGAACAATTTAGCTATAATAATTATGTGAAGATGAATTTAATTAATTTATTTTCTCTAATTTCACTAGTTGACAAGGATACAATAAATTTCTCAGTAGATAGCTTAAATGCACTATTTCAAGAAATCAAAGATTGGGAAAATGATATTATAACGAGTTTAAATTATACTGTTTATGATTCATCTAATAAAGTAGCAAACCAATTATTGGGAACATCTTCAATAATGAGATACAGCTTGGCTTACTGGATTACAGTTTTTCAAGATACAAATTCAACATGGAGGCAGTTGATGAGCATATCACCTACTACAAAAAAATATCTTTATACAAAGAATAAAATTCAATTAACTGGATGGGAATTAGCTGGTATTGCGTTTGCTTTAACAACAGCTGGCTATGATGCGAAAGGATATGTATGGGGATTTGAAAGACCAGCACTTGATGAAAATAATAGACAAATACTTGATCAAAATGGGAATCCAGTTATGGAATATGTAAGGGGTACTGAAGGTGCAGTTGGGGAGTCAGGCAGTTTCCTTACTAGTGTTTGGGATTGGTTTATTGGGATTTTTTAAATTTGGGATTTTTTAAATAAAATATAGGAGTAATTTTAATGAAGAAATTGTTGTTTATTTATGCTATTGCATTCTGTTCACTCTATGTAAGTTCGAATGCACAAAATCCCGACAAACAATTAATAACTGAAAGGTTTGGTTTTGGTGGATCTTTAATGATACTTAGCGACAAACAATCTGATTTTAACTTTGTTGGGCTTAGTATTAAATCTGTAGATACTTCCAATCGTTTTATTGCAGTTAATCTCTTTTACCCAGTTACTGAAAACTCAAAGTACAAATATGTTTTTGAAAGTAATGTAGGTAAATATGGACAAGGTGGCAGTTTATTTACGAAAAATAGCTTAAAAGCAAGACCAAGGGTTTCAATCAATCCTACAATAATTATTCCAAATGATGATACCATAAAAAATAAAAGCTATGTGGTATATGGAATAGGTGCATCCTTGGGTTTGGAGTTTTCTTACAAATTTATTATAGTAGATATGAGTATTGGACCTCACTGGGATACTGAAAATAATTTATATAATAGGTTTAATACGAGTTTGACAATTACATTTGACGGAGATTGGGTAAGATAACCCAATTATTAAGAACAAAAATGGACAAGTATTTACCTTCCGTAGGATTTGAAACCTTAGGAAGGTTTTTAGTTTTATAGATGTTTCACAATCGACGTAGTATAACAAACAATATGCTCAAAAATTTAAAAATAAGAATTAAATATCACTCTTAGGAACTAATATTTTTGATAAAGTTGTCGATATTTATTCGTTCTTGATTGCCATCCAATTCGATTTCTCCTCGCAAATCAACTATTAATCTATGCAATACCTTATTTGCTTTGCTCGATAATTCCATGGGGAGATTAATTAATTGAGTAATTTTCTCCATTGTGATTGAGCTTTTAAGGCTGTAGAGTGCAAAGAAGAGTTTCTTCCTCATAATATTTTCATTTCGTTTATTCTTTTGCCGTAAAGTAAAGGGTATTCTAATTACTGGGATAATAAAAAATGAAACGGAAAAAAGTAAGGGGAACCAACCTAAAGCAAAAATCACCCAGCCTGGAATATCGAATCTTGTTGTATAATCAGCGTATTGGGGAGAGTTCATAATTGATTGCGATGATATTATCAGATACGACATAAGCATATTAAACAAATTCATAGCAATAATTGCAAAATTACGGAATGTTGAATTGCCTGTTACCTCAACTGGTGGGTCAATTTCGTCGTAGTAATATATAATTTTGCCTTCATCAAAAGATTTTTCGGAGTGTAGCATATTTGAAAAATCAGCAACTACCACTCCATTATCGTCAACATCCAATTCGCCCCCAAACTTAACTGCATAGCGGGCTAATCTTTCCTCGGCTTCATCATAAGTACATCCTGTTAAAAGAACTATATCAGCAGCAGTTAGTTTGCCGCGACTTCTTTTTCTAACATAAGCCAGAGCTTCTTTTTCGTCTGCAAATTTATCGACTGGTGGATTGTCGGGACCGAAAACAAAATGGAATACGCTTTGCACAAAATTCTTACCTTTATTCTTTTCGGGTGCGTATTTTTTATATCTCAGCCCACTCGGGTCTGCTACATCTTGAATTGCACTTGTCCATGACATAAGGTACAATCCTTCAAATATTGCTCTAAAAATACCTCCAAAAATATTTAAATTAATACCACTGTCCCGTCTGTCCCTATCCGACGATGAACTTGCAACTATTATAGCTAGAAGAATAATTATGAAAATTGCAGTATAAACAATTAGAATTATACCAATCGCAGCTTTGTAGATTATCTGAAATGTTTTCCAGAGAAATTGCAGAACAGTAAATAAAACTTCTTTGAATGATTTTTTGCCAACTTTTTCCAAAGGATAAATAAAATCGAAAACAAGCTTTCCTGTATTGGTATCGACAACAACCTTTGCTCGATATAATTCAAGAAGTCTTTTTAATGAGTCATTGATGTCCGAAAGTGAATATCCTGTTGCAGCAGCAACGTCTTCGGGTGCAAACCTTCCTCTGGTTTTAGGTAGAACTTTTTCAATTTTGATTAAAATTTCTTCTTGCTTTACTTTTTCCATATTAGTTTTTTTATTTGATAATTAAAACGAGAAAAACGAAATTGAATTTTAAAAATGACTACTAATCACAAATTATTTGTGAATTGTTTAATAATTACTAATTTAGCATTAATTTTGTGTTTTAATTTAACTATTATATGAAGCTACTTTATTTGTTGGTATTAACGATATTGATACAATCTACATTATTATGCCAGAAGTCAAATTTAGAAAGGGCAAATAATGCTATTAAGGATGGTTACTACAACGAAGCAATAGATATTTATAGCAAGATAATCGAATCCAATCCTAATTATTTGCCTGCATATTATGCCCGAGGTTATGCATTAATTAAGATTGGTGAATTCAAGCGAGCTGGCGATGATTTTTCGTTCATTATCTCGCGACAGGCTACCAATACAAATTCCTATATTGGCAGATCGATTGCTTATAGGAATCTCCGACAATATAATGATGCCCTAAGGGACTTAAATAAAGCGGCCAAGTTGGATTCAAACCGATTTGAGATATTTTATCAGCGTGCCAACATTTATTACCATCTCGAAGAGGATAAATTGGCCTATCAAGATTATATACGTGCTTTTAAATTAAATCCAAATTACACTTTTAGTATTTATGGTTTAGCGTTAAACTATTATTTTACGGAAAAGAACAAGGAAGCAATCGAATATTTTGAAAAATTTTTAGCAGTTTATCCAAACGAGGATAATTATCGTAGTGATGCAATCAGAATTCTGAATTACTTAAAAGGCGATGATTAAAGGAGAATTGATATGAAAATTGCCTTTCTATCTACATTCTATCCATTTCGCGGAGGTATTGCCCAATTTAATGCATCACTATATAGAATTTTTGAACAAAACAATGAAATAAAGGCATATACTTTTACCAGACAATATCCTGGCAGTCTTTTCCCTGGATCAAGCCAATATGTTTCCGAAAAAGATGTTGTAGATAAAATACCTTCCAAGGCAGTATTGGACACAATAAACCCGGTAAGTTATTCGCGTACAGCAAAAAAAATTCTTGAATTTAAACCAGATATGTTCATAACAAAATTTTGGATGCCTTTTTTTGCCCCAAGTTTAGGGACTGTTGCAAAAACGCTTAAAAAGCACAATGTGGTAAATATTTCAATACTGGATAATGTTATCCCTCACGAAAAACGAGTTGGAGATATTGCATTGACGCAATATTTTCTTCGCCATAATCACGGTTTTGTCGTAATGAGCAACACAGTGCGAGATGATTTGCTCAAACTCCGTCCCGATGCAATTTACGAGGAACACCCTCATCCAATTTACAGTCACTTTGGTTCGAAACTTACCAAAGAAGAAGCACGGAAAGCCCTTAATATTCCTGTTGATAAAAAGGTATTGCTTTTCTTTGGTTTTATCCGAGATTATAAAGGATTGGATTTGTTACTAAAATCAATGAAAATGCTTTCGGAGGAATATCATCTGATAATTGCTGGCGAAGTATATGGTAGTTTTGATAAATACGATGACTTGATTTCGAGATTACACATAAAGAATAAAATAAGTAAAAATGTCCATTATATCGACGATAAAGATGTTCCCAAGTTCTTTTCTGCGGCGGATGTGTGTGTGTTGCCCTACAAATCTGCAACGCAAAGTGGAATAATCGGTATATGCTATCAATACAACTTGCCCGTTATAGCTACTGATACAGGTAGTTTAAGGGAGATGATTGAACCTTATGATACAGGTTTAATTATTGATGGAATTGATTATCAATCCGTAACAAAAACTATTCAGAAATTCTTTACAACCAATCAAGCAAATTTTGCCCAGAATATCGAGCAATATAAAGAAAAATATAGTTGGGAAAACCTAAGTTATTCAATTTTAAATTTATATTCTAGAATTTCATTAGAATTGAATGTAAAGTAGTTATTTCTTGCTTTTAAACAACATTTTTTTGATTGAATCAAGTGTTTTCTTTTCTTCAGTTTGGTATGTTTTCAATATTTCATCCTGAACAATCTTAGTTTCGGTTGGCGGAACTTGCGAGGAAGGTGCACCTGGAGAATCGGGAACGGGTTGGTTCCAAATGGTTGCGGCACTTCTTTCCACTTCAGTCAGTTTAGCTGAGGTATCAAAAGTTTCCATAAATTCTTCACCACGAGCAATTTGGAGTAACTTCTCGCGACCAAACACTTCTACAAGTTTATCGTAAATAGTTGCTCTAGTAAAAGGTTTGGAAATGAAACCAGCACTACCGTTACGTACAGCAAGACCGAGATTTTCAGCATCTGACAATGCACTAACCATCAATACAGGAATTTGGCGGGTGATTTTGATTGCCTTCAACACTTTTAATGTTTGTAAACCGCTTAAGTCGGGCATCATAATGTCGAGAATTATCAAATTGGGGAGATGTTCCACTGCTAAAGCAACAGCCTCGAAACCGTTACCTGCAAGTAAGGTTTTCTTGAAACCGTAGCTTTGCAATGATTTTGATAATATCCTTTGCATCCAGATATCGTCGTCCACTATGAGTGTTGAATATTCAACCATATTGTAGTTTATTATTTTTACAAAATTATTAAAAATAAAATGAAAAAGAGAACAATAATTGAATTTTATAGATTATTTTTTGATTTTAAATTGAGCTGAAAATTATTCTTGTTAATTGCTTTGCGGAATTTGTCAATCTGGGTTTGAGCAGATATTTTGTTAAGCGATACAATTTTGTCGTAGATTTCCTTGCGATGTACCTGAATATCACGAGGAGCCTGAATCCCAAGACGAACAACTCCTCTGTCGTAGCCAAGAACTGTAACTGTTATTGAATTTCCTATTTTTATTTCTTCGCCTATCTTCCTTGATAATACTAACATGTTTACCTCATTCGCTATTTGAGATTATATGGGAAGTGGAATACTTCTCGAATGGTATTAGTAGTTGTTCACCAGTCATCATTTGTAGATTGAGGATTATTGGTGCCTTCAAATTTGCCGAAATGTTCTTGTTTTCGTCCTGAAGAGTAACAACAACAAAAAGAACATTGATTTCTAAATCAACTTCTTTACCAATGTTATAATCGAAATCTACATAAAATGGGCTTAATATTGGGAATCCAATATCAGGTGCTTCAACGCATATTAACCATTTAAAAGGTTCTGTTTGTTCATCGCTGATTAGAATAAATTGTTTTAACTCTTCGAAACCTAATAATCCATTTGGAAAATGGAAAATATTTGCAACATCTATGCTAATTTCTCCGAATTGGTGCGTATTGATAGTAATCACTTGGTTCTCTGAATCCATTCACATTTCCCTTAATGAATTACAAAATTAATAATTCTGTATCTATATTTATCGTCATTTTATATATTTTGTTAATCATTTATCTGATTTTCTTCATTTTGAGTTGTTGCCGCAGACGAAGAAGTTGGTTGAGACACAGTTATTTCCACTCTACGGTTCTTGTTTCTTCCTTCAGGGGTCGAGTTATCGTCCACTGGTCTTTCTGGTCCAAATCCACGAATTACAACATTTTTTTCAGGAATACCCTTTTTAATTAGGTAATATCCCACATTCAAAGCTCTGTTCACAGATAAGTGCCAATTCGATTCGTATTGGAAGGTCCTAATAGGTATAATATCTGTGTGTCCGTCTATTGCAATTTCGAAAGGAAGTTGTTGCAGTGCCGATGCAATTGAATCGAGCAAAACATAGGATTGATTGAATATCTGAGCTTTGCCTGACTGGAACAATAATACTTCTGGCAGAACAAGAGTTAGCGAATTACTACTTTGATTAATAGTAAGTTTATTTTGAGAAAGAAATACACGTAATTTCTGTTCAATTTCGCTTCGGACTTCATTTATGCTTTTCGGAGTGTTTTTGGAGAACTCAGGTGCAGGCAAAACTCCTTTACCACCCGTTAATTCACCTTCACCTTTCTCGAGTATCTTGCCAGTTTTTGGACTAAAATATTGCGACAATGCCGCAGATAATGCGTTATATTTAGTGTTATCTACTTGCGAAGCAGCATAAAGAATAACAAACAATCCCAACAATAGAGTAATTAAATCTGCATAAGTAATCAGATACCTGTCCGAGCCAGTATTATGTTCTGGCTCGGATAACTTCATTCCACTGTTATTATGCTTGTACTTCTTTTGCAAATTAACCTTGAATATATTGCATTAAATATTTGTTTTCAAAATCCTTTTCGTTCAATTGAACTTTAACTAAATCACCAATTGATACGATTCCAGCTAAATTTCCTTCTTTATTCACGATAGGAGTATGGCGAAATTTATTTTGAGTCATAACTCCCAAAACATAATCTACTTCGTCCTCGGGTTCGGCGACAATTATCGATTTAGTCATCACTTCCTTGATTGGAATATTCTGAAAGTCGCCAGGGTTATGGTAGCATTGCCTTAATGCATCTCGTTCACTAAAAATCCCGGCAATTTTTCCTGATTCATCCAATACAATAAGTGATCCAATTTTATTTGGAACTATCAAAGACATACCCTCCAAAACCGACTTGTTTTGGTCAATTGTAAAAATTGTTCCACTTTTACTTGTAAGAACGGCTTTTATCTTCATAATTTTAACTCCTTTGAAAAATAAAGGTAAAATTACAAAATTTTGTTTAAATTAAAAAATTATTTTGTTAGATTTTTTTTCTCTTATTTAAATATGCAACCAATGCTTTGTCGAAAGGTGTATTAGTGGTAATTAGATTATAATCAATTCTTTGAAACAGACATTTCGATTTCACCTGATTGATAAATTCGTTCATTGTAGATTCATAAGCTTTTTGTAGTTGGAAAGGATGAGTCAGCATTTTGTCGCCTGTTTCTAAATCGCTAAAAGTTGCACTTTTTCCGAATTTAAAGTCTATTTCGCGTGGATCGAGTAGATGGAACACTATTACTTCGTTTTGGTCGTGTCGGAAATGTTGTAATGCTTTCGAGACAGTTTCGACATTATCGAAAAAGTCACTTATAACGATAATTAAACTTCTTTTTTTTATTCGTTCTGCAATCTCGCTTAAACAACTTGCCGTGCCGGTCTGATTTTCGGGTTTATTTGTTTCTAAAGTTCGCAAAATTTCGCGAATAAAAGATGGACGTGAGTTGGGGTTATGGAATTTTCGAATTTTTGTATCATAAAGTACCAATCCAACTGCATCGCGTTGCTGAATCATTAATAATGCAAGTGAAGCTGCCAAATAAGAACCATAATCGTATTTAGAGATATTCCCATCGGAAGCAAACTTCATCGAGGCACTCGCATCCATTATAATCATTGCCCGTGTATTGGTTTCTTCTTCAAATTGCTTTACGAAATATTTTTCGGTTCTGCCTAATACTTTCCAATCCAAATACTTAATTTCATCACCAGGTCGGTATGCACGATGTTCGGCAAATTCTACGCTAAATCCATGGTATGGTGAATGATGCAATCCGGTTATAAATCCTTCGACAACCAATTTGGCAATCAATTAGATATTTGCTAATTTGGCTACTACTTGGGGGACTAAATATTTTTTGTAATCTTTCACACTTCTAACGACGATTAGAGTTTCATTATGTTTATGTAACAATTAAATATTTGTTAAAATTTTAC
>CAYOPF010000082.1:0-12780 GCA_964405755.1 uncultured Chloroherpeton sp. | reverse complement strand
CCACCTCCAATGCAGTTAATCCCCCAGAATATTCCAATCAAGGTTGTTTACGAGGATAACTATTTAATGATGGTGAACAAGCCAGCAGGTATGGTCGTCCATCCAGGATTTGGCAACAGATATGGCACAATGGTTAATGCAATATTGTATTACCTTGGCAAACGGGATGCTATACAGATTGAATTGGACGACGACGAGGAAGAAGACGACGATTTGGACGAGGAAACCCGCATTATGATAAGCGACGAAGTTCGCCCAGGAATTGTCCACCGTATCGACAAGGATACTTCTGGCTTGTTGCTTGTTGCCAAAGATCCCGTTACTCACGCCAAACTTGCTGTACAGTTTGCCAAACACACCATAGACCGCGAATATTGGGCAATTTGTTGGGGCAAGTACTCAGATAGTGAAGGCACATACATAGGCGATATTGGCCGCTCCCCTAACAATCGAAAAATGTTTGCAGTAGTCCGAAAAGGTGGAAAACATGCAAAAACCGATTATTTTGTACAGGAAACATTTGATTATCATTCTTTGGTAAAATACAAACTATACACCGGCCGTACCCATCAAATAAGAGTACATTCCAGTTACAATCGCCACCCCATTCTCGGCGACGAACTTTATGGAGGCAATAAAATTGTTTTCGGTGGAGAATTCCCTTCATACCGCAAAAAATCTATGGATTTGTTGCAAATAGCAACTCATCAAATGCTTCATGCACGAACTCTTGGATTTACGCACCCTATGACAAATGAAAGAATTCATTTGAATTCTGAATTACCCGATGATTTTTTAAATTGTCTCGAAATTTTGAGAAAGTAGATAGCAAATATATTTGCAAGTTAATCGCCACTCTAATTAATTAAGTGAATAGTCAATTCTATATAAACAATAATCAAATATATGTATTAAGAAATCCTTTTGCAAACTAAAAAACTAATATTTAAATTAATAATTGTTCATATTTAAGTTTATTTATAATTTCTTACATAATTTTGTATTATTAAAATAGTTGAAATAGACAGGAGAAATAAAAATGTCTTTAGCATCGAGAATAATGGACTTCTTTAAAAAGAAATCAGAAGTTAAAGAAGTTGAAACATTAGCAAGGGAAAAACAGGGAAAAATGGGCAAACTAAGTGCTCGTCAACGAATTGAAGAAATCTTAGACAACGGAACATTCCATGAATATGATTTATTTGTTCAGCACCAGGCAGAAGATTTTGGAATGGACAAAAAAGAATTACCTCGCGATGGAGTATTGACGGGAACTGGCAAAATAATGGGCTTTCCAGTATGTATATATGCACAGGATTTTTCGGTTGCAGGTGGTTCCCTGGGATTGGCACATGCACGTAAAATTACTAAAATAATGGACCATGCAATGAATTTAGGATTACCCCTGATTGGTATCAACGATTCGGGTGGAGCACGCATTCAGGAAGGAGTAAATTCATTGGCGGGTTATGGCGAGATCTTCTATCGCAATACTCGTGCATCAGGATATATACCTCAGATTTCTGTAATTTTAGGTCCTTGTGCAGGTGGCGCAGTTTACTCGCCAGCATTGACCGATTTCGTATTCGTTGTTGATAAAATTTCGAAAATGTTCATCACAGGTCCAGAAGTAATCAAAACTGTATTAGGCGAAGAAATATCAATGGAAGATTTGGGTGGTGCTCGAGTGCAAGCAGAAATTTCGGGTAATGCACATTTTTATGCAGAATCCGAACAGGAATGTTTCGAACAAATAAAACAATTGGTAACCTACATTCCTTGGAACAATCGAAAAAAAGCCGATCCATTCCCACCAAAACCGCCTAAAGCAGATAAGAATATAGCACAGGTCTTACCAAAGGACAATACTGAACCCTATGATGTCCGCGAAGTAATACAGTCGATTTCGGATGACTCCAAATTTTTGGAAATACAACAATATTGGGCATCGAATATGGTAATAGGATTTATAAGAATAAATGGCGAAACCGTCGGTGTGGTTGCCAATCAGCCACTTGTGCTTGCAGGTGTGTTGGATGTGGATTCGTCCGACAAAGCTGCTCGCTTTATTAGATTTTGCGATAGCTTTAATATTCCTATTCTCACATTGGTTGATTTGCCTGGTTATTTGCCAGGAGTGGATCAGGAACACGCTGGTGTTATCCGCCACGGTGCAAAAGTACTTTATGCCTATAGCGAAGCAACTGTATTGAAAATGACAGTAATTATGCGTAAAGCATACGGCGGTGGCTACATTGCAATGTGCTCGCGCCACTTGGCTGCCGATTTCGTATTTGCTTGGCCAACTGCCGAAATCGCAGTAATGGGCCCCGAGGGTGCTGCAAACATTATTTTCAAGAAAGAGATTGAATCAGCTCCTAATCCCGATGAGATGAGAAAGCAGAAAGTGCAAGAATACACAGAAAAGTTTGCTAACCCATATAAAGCAGCTTCGGCTGGATATGTGGATGCTGTTATCAGTCCCGAAGAAACACGCGAATACATCATCCACGCAATGCAAATTGGTTCGAATAAATCGGTTGAACATCCAAAGAAAAAACACGGCATCCCGCCATTTTAACAGGAGCACAAAATGAATAATGAAATAAAGAAGCTGATTATCGATGATAGTTCCTATAACACCCGATTTACTAAAAAATTCGAGCGTCGGAAGATCTATGATGGCGAAAAGAATAATGAAGTAAGGGCGTTCATACCTGGCACAATTCGCGAAATCTCGGTAAAGCAAGGTGATGTGGTGAAAAAAGGCGATAAGTTGCTGGTGCTTGAAGCTATGAAAATGAAGAACCGAATTTTTTCGCCAATCAATGGTAAGGTGAAGAAGATTTATATCAAAACTGAGCAACGAGTTGCCAAGAATGATATGCTAATTGAATTGGAATTTTAGATTTATCTGCAGATTTTTATTAATTTAGTTTTTTTGTTTCGATGAAAAGATTAATATTTTTATTATTGCTCATAGTCATAATTTCTTGTGAATCCAATAATGAGCAAGAAAGGTTTTACCGTACTTACCGCCAGATTTTAATTGCCAGATCCGAAACTGAAGATTCGATTTTGGCCAATACCAAAGTATTGAAAATAATCCAAAAAAACGGTTATTCCGAACAACAATTCCGCCAGGCATACTTTACTCTTGCACAAAAGGAAAAGGATTTTATCCGAATAATTGATTCGTTGCGAAATTCAATAAAAAATGAATACAAACTAATAATCGATTCTACTAAAGTAAAAGAAAAAAGAATTGAAGAATAATCAAAATTAGAAATTAATAACAAGGAAAAATAAAATGTTAAGTTGCGAAAATCATCAAGTTAGAACTGCTATTATTTCCGTTTCGGATAAAGAAGGAATCGTCGAATTCGCCCGAGAATTGGATAACTTAGGTATCGAAATCTACTCAACTGGCGGAACCGAAAAAACTTTAAGGAATGAAGGAATTATTGTTAAATCAATATCGGAATTAACACAATTTCCCGAATGCTTTGATGGAAGAGTTAAGACACTACATCCTGCTATTCATTCTGGTTTGTTGGCTCAATTGGACAACCAAGAGCACTTGGAACAATTAGAAAAATTTAATTATAAATCCATCGATTTATTAGTTGTTAATCTCTATCCTTTCGGACAAAAACTTAACACACCCAATATAGAGCATGATGAATTAATCGAAAACATCGATATTGGCGGTCCTACTATGCTGAGAGCAGCTGCTAAAAACTACAAATGGACTGCTCCAATAATCAATCCTAAAAGATATACTCAGATAATTGATATATTGAAATCCAACAACAATACTATACCCGAAAAAGTCCGCTTGGAACTTGCAGGCGAAGTATTCCAGGAGACTGCATATTATGATAGTTTGATTGTCGGATACTTAAATTCCTATAATCAAATCCACACTCCTGACAAATTTACTATTGGAATGAAATTGGAGCAAAGTTTGCGATATGGCGAAAATCCACAACAGGAAGCCGCTCTTTATGGTAATTTTAATTCGATATTCACTCAGTTGCACGGCAAAGAATTATCATTCAATAACATTGTTGATATTAATGCCGCAGTCGATCTAATAACCGAGTTCGACGAGCCAACTGTTGCTATAATCAAGCATACCAACCCATGCGGAGTGGGAAGCGACCCCTTGGATATTACTAAAGCATGGGAAAAAGCATTCTCGACCGACAAAGAATCACCTTTTGGCGGAGTAATTGCAATGAATTCTGAATTGAATTTGGATACTGCAAAAGAAATAGATGAGATATTTACTGAAGTTCTAATTGCTCCATCATTTTCCTCGGATGCACTTGAATTATTAACCAAAAAGAAGAATCGCCGCTTGCTTCAGGTAAATCTCGATATGTTTGTTAACTTGCGTTCGAACGATTTGAAGTCAGTTTCGGGTGGTTATCTTGTTCAATCACCCAACAATGTATTGGTGGATGATAACACCATGAAAATTGTTACTACTCGTAAACCAACCGATAGCGAAATGAAAGCGATGCTGTTTGGTTGGAAAGTAGCAAAGCACGTAAAAAGCAATTCCATTGTGTATTGCGGAGCAGATAGAACGCTTGCAGTTGGTGCAGGTCAGATGTCTCGGGTTGATTCGGCACGCATAGCAGTCGAAAAAGCAAAATTGATGGGTATCGACTTGAATGGTTCTGTTGTTGCAAGCGATGCATTCTTCCCATTTGCTGATGGATTGCTTAAAGCGGTGGAAGCAGGAGCCACAGCAGTTATCCAACCTGGCGGTTCGGTTCGGGATGAAGAAGTGGTCAAAGCTGCCGACGAGAATAATATTGCAATGGTATTTACTGGCATTCGCCACTTTAAGCATTAATTAATTGAAATAATGAAAATAAATCTATCTAACCGAAATGCCATAGTTATGGGTGCTTCCGCTGGACTTGGCTTGGCAATTGCCCAACAATTTGCTGAAAGTGGTGCAAATCTACTTTTAGTTGCACGGCGCGAGGATATTCTGCTGAAGGAAGTAAAACACTTGCAGGAGAAGTACAATCAACGCTTCGACTATCTTGCTATCGATATCAGCAATTTGGAACTACTTCGCTCGCAATTAACCAAGAAACTCGAACAATTCGGAAATTTTTCGATAGTTGTAAATAATTCAGGCGGTCCTTCGGCTGGATTTGCTTCCAATGCCACAATCGAGGAATTCGAAAAAGCTTTCCGTCGGCAATTGTTTGCCTTTCAAATTGTATTGGATGTGGTAAAACCAGCAATGATTGAGCAATTCTTCGGAAGGATTATCAACATTACATCTATTGGTGCAAAGCAACCAATCCCCAATCTGGGTGTGAGCAACACATTGAGGGGTGCTGTTACCAGTTGGGCAAAGACTCTTTCCAGAGAGCTTGCCCCTTATGGTATTACAGTCAATAACTTGTTGCCAGGATTTATTCTTACAGAGAGATTAATCTCATTGATTGATACCGAGGCAAAACGCAAAGGAATCAGCTTTGATGCCGAAATGCAATTTCGCCAAAGCCAAGTGCCCATCGGTAGAATTGGCAAACCCGAGGAAATTGCCTATGCTGCTGCTTTTCTTGCTTCGGAATATGCTGACTATATTAACGGAATTAATCTTCCGGTTGATGGCGGTTTTCTTTCTTCGGTTTAGATTTTATTTTGCCTGCAGCAACACTAATCACAGGTAACTTAGCCGTACTATCTTCCAAATTGTTAAGGCTAACCACATTCTGAGAAAATATTTTTTGGATGTTGATTCCTCGTTGCTCCATCTCTTTTTTTCGTTTTTTACCCTCAGAATTATTGCAAAAAATACCTTCTTTTCCTGTGAGAATATACACTGGATTGTAGCCACGCTCGTATAAACTAATTAGTAATTCCAATGGGATTGCCGCTCGGCCAAGTTCGTAATTTAGAATTTTGTCGGTATTTTGATTAAGTAAATAGGCAAATTGCTCTGCAGAGAGTTTACCTCCTTCGTTGAATATCGAACGGATTAACCTTAATCTGGACCCTATTTCTTTGTTTAAATTGTTCAAAACTTATTTATATTTTCTGAATTATTTACTATTTATTTATGTATTTTTTACATAATTTTGTAATTATTATTTACAAAATTATTTAATACAAAAATACAAAATTATGGAGTAAAAAATGTATAATTCCAAAAAAATGCAGACCAAAAAGGGATATGTTAGTATCAATTTGCCCGAAGGTAACTTCTTCCATCCAAATGATAAAAAGTGTAAGAACGATTTAATTTGCATTCTGCAGAACAATTTCCTCGACGAAGTTAAGCAATTGCATCTTATCTCGTCCGACAAATTAGAGGAGTTCCGTTATCTTTGCGAATCGTATTTCGAGAACCTCAATCAAATCGAAGATGAAGTATTCGAGGAGGACGAGTATGAAAGATATTTATGAAAAGATAGAAATCGGGGACTTAACCGAAGATTTGGAATTAATTGCTAATGCAGTTGGTATCGATGTTCTTCGAAACTTACTGCGGAATTTGCAAGGAGCATACCTCTACATACCCAAAATTTCGAGATTGGAGAAATTTGTTGTGCGGTATTTAAACCAAAACCAAAACAAGACAATGAAACAAATCGCTGTTGAGTTGGGAGTATCGACACAATATTTATGGAAATTAAGAAGAGAAGGAAAAATAGCCAAAAAAAACAAATAGAAAATAATTAGCATCCATCCGATTACTTGGAGTCATCGGATAGATTGGATAATTCTACAATAATCTCTTTTCGCCTTCGAGGTCGCGGTATGGTTTTATGTCGTGAACCATTTCCACACAACCTTGATAGTTACCTTCGTCGTCGCGAACGGCAAAATAGGATATATGAACAAACATTGAATCGAAATTGATCCAAAAATCTGCTTTATCGCGTGTTCCTGCTTTCATTTCTGCTAAAATCTGATTTACCATGTGAACACTTTTCTCGGGATGGCACTTTTGAACTGTTCGTCCAATAACTGAAAGCGATCGATGGAATATCTTCTTTTTATTTTGGTGTGTGTAGAACTTAACAACATCGTTTTCGTCCACAAATGATAATTCTACTTGCAACGCATCCAACATATTAGTTATTACATCTAATTGGACACTTGCCAACATATTGACCTTTCCGCCAGTTTGATGCTCGAATGCATCTATCATATCGGAATAACGTTTGAATCCATCCTGACCGAAACGGCTAAACGTGAATTCATTAAACTTGTGCAGTAAATCCACTCCGTCTTGTGTGGAAAGTATTCTTTTTCCCATTGGATAGAGTATATCATTTTCCTTCCAAATGTGATTTTTTGTCAGCTCTATATATTCTGAAGTTATTTCGGTTAATTGAGGATTCAGTGTGTTGTTAATCTTGAACTTGGCAATCATATTTTTGATTTCGGATAAGTAATTTCTTTCACTTTTATGCTCTTCCAGCATCACAGCAACTGGTCCCATAGGTGGCAAACCTCTTTCGAGTAAAAGAGGGAAGTAAAATTTTTCTTCTTTTTGATTGTGGCATTCGTCGCCATAATCTTCTAAAAATGTAATCAGCGACAATGCAATATCTGCATTCATTTTTTCTGCTTTCGCAACTTCTTTTTCGAACATAACCAATGCTCGTTCTATTAAGTTATGGTCATTTATTAAATTATCTAAGTAATTCATTAATGTTTCCATTGTGTTTACCTTTTTTATGATAAGACAAAATAATCTTATTACAAAAATAAGAAATATTTAACAATTGGCAATAAAAAAAACTGCCCCTTGGAAGAGGCAGCTTTTATTAATAATTGGATTATCTATATTATGGCATATAGATGAATTTCTGAGTTAGTGATTCTGTTCCATTTACTCTCAAGATGTAAGTACCAGAAGACAAGCGAACTGGTAGATTGTTCATATAGAAGGAGATAGTGTTGTAACCTTCGCCGATTCTATAATCACCGTTCCACAATGTTTCGCCATTCAAGCTGATAATTTCGATCTTAACTGATTCGGCAGCAGGAGCATACAAATCGAATACTAATTCATCGCGTACTGGATTAGGAGCGATGGAATTCATTTCGTAACGATCGCCAACAACTGCAAAGTCAGTTTCGCGAGGAGTAGTGTAAATAACTCTTGGGTTATTAGCTGCACCATTATTTGGATTGTAAAGAATCATTCCACCGTAGTTAGCATAAGTAAAGCCACGGAAATAATATGCAGTGTTTTGAGCTAAGTTGGTAACAGTAACGTTTGTTGCAGTTCCATTCAAAATAACATAAGCATTGTTGCCTAAGTCGCTTCCTAATGGGAATTGAGTGTTGGCAGTATAGCTTGTGTTGTTTGTTGGAGTTGTTGGAGGAACAGCATTACTTTGTTTAATAGCAATTATGTGTGCATCGCCACTACCAGCAGTAAACTGAACTGTAATAGTATTCTTCGAGCGAGCTGTGAAGTAGATTCCAGAAACTTGAGTTGCAGGATATACTGTTAAGCTGGCATAGTTGCTAAATACATTACCACAACCAGCATTGATTGCTTCGCAGTAATAATATCCTATGTCTGAGTATTGAATGTTGTTCAAGTTCAAAGTAGCATTTGTAGCACCCGAAATTGCTGTTCCATCGTAACCAGAATTATCAGCGTCATAGTACCATTGGTAAGTTGTTGTGTTGAGAGCAGTAACTGAGAAGTTAATATTTGCACCAACGCCGTTTGAAACATTAGATGGGTTTACAGTAATGCTTGGTGGCAATACAACAGTAACAGTAATGTTATATATGTTGCTTTGGCAAGTATTCGCATTGCGAACTCTCAATGTTGCGTTATAAGTAGCAGCAGCTGCAGCACCAGGAACTGTAATTACTATTGGAGATGCAGGTAATGCTGTCCATGCAACATCAACAAAACCAGCAACATTTGCAGCAGCGTCGAAATCAATTGTGTAATCTGTTGGTGTTTCAGTTGTTGCACTATAAGTTAAGTTAGTAGTTGTTGTACCTTGGCAAACTGATGGGTTAGTACCCAAAGTAATTGTTGGTAATGCATTGACAGTAACTGTAATGTTATATCCAACGCTTTCGCAAGTTGTACCAGAATTTCTAACTTTCAATACAGCATTGTAAGTAGCAGCAGGAGCAGCACCAGGAACTGTAATTACTACTGGAGTTGCAGGTAATGCAGACCAAGCTACATCAGCGAATCCAGCGACATTTGCAGCTGCATCGAAATCAATTGTATATTGATTAGCACCAGCTGTTGTAGCACTGTATGGTAAGTTAGCAGTAACTGAACCAAAGCATACTGCAGGATTTGTACCTAAAGTAATTGTTGGTAACGGATTAATTGTCCAACTTACAGTAGAAGTAACTGGTGTGCAATGATCAGCATTGCGAGTTGTACGGATTTCTACTTGAGTATAGCCAGTTGTTGCTAAGTTTGTACCTGCAGTATATGCAGACCAAGCACCAGCACCATTGTAGCGATATTCGTAAGTGTTGGTACCATTACCACCACTACCGCCAGCAAATGTTGCACTAACAGGAGTACCATCGCATACTGAAGCAACATTTGGACTTTTTGTAATTGTCTGAGCAACTGGAGTTGCTTCTACTAACCAACTTGCAGTATTTGTAGCTGGAGTGCAAGCAGTTGCATTACGAGTTGCACGAACTTCGATATTTGTTAAACCAACAGCTGCAATTGGATTGCCTGAAGTGTATGCTAACCATGCAGTCCAAGTTCCACCATTATTAGCTGATGTTCTATATTCATAAGTATTGGTTCCGTCGCCACCACTACCGCCAGAGAATGTTGCGCTAGCATTAGCTGTTGCACAAACGTGTGTTCCAGCAGGAGTTTTATTGATTGTTTGAGCAACTGGAGTTGCTTCAACAGACCACATTGCATAAGTATAAGCTGAATTTGCACATACTGTACCTAAACGACGAGTACGAATCTGTACAACATTTGCACCAGACAAACCAGTAGTAGAGATCACGGTTCCTGATGTATATGCAGCCCAAGTTCCACCAGTATTAGTTGAATAATCTAATTGATCTGTTCCATTTCCACCGCTGCCAGCAGCTAAAGTGGCACTTACACCAGTTCCTGCACATACAGTTGCAACATTTGGAGATTTAGTTAAAGTACCTGCAACTGGAGTTCCTTCGACAGTTACAGTGAAGTTATAAGCCATGCTTTCGCATAATAAAACATTACGAACTTTCAAAGTTGCATTGTAAACACCAGCAGTAGCAGCACCTGGAACAACCAATGTAATTGGTGATACAGGTAATGCTGACCATGCAACATCTACAAAACCAGCAGTATTAGCAGCAGCATCATAATCTATCATATATTGATTTGGTGTGCCAGTTGCTCCTGAGTAAGGTAAATTGGCAGCAACTGAACCTTGGCAAACTGTTGGATTTGTTCCTAAAGTAACTGTTGGTAATGCATTAATAGTAACAGCAACATTGTGAGTTCCAACACAACCGTTAATATTTGTTACCGCAACACTCACAGAGCCAGGACCTGCAACACCCCAATCAACAGTGATTGAAGAAGTGTTTTGACCAGAAACTAATGTACCGCCAACAACTGTCCAGCTGTAAGAACTAAATGCACCAACTGAGTAAGCTACACCGGTTTGGTTAGCACATACATTTGTCGAGCCAACTATAGAAGGTGTAGGTAAAGCATTCTTTGTTACAGGTAATATTGTAGTACCTGAGCAACCATTCATATCTGTTACGTTCACAGTAACATTACCTACGCCAGCTGCACCCCAGTTTACTGTGATAGAAGCCATATTTGTTGGTCCTACAATTGTTCCACCGCTGCAAGTCCAGCCAATGGAAGAATATGAACCACTAATTGAATAAGTTTGTCCTGTTACATTAGCACAAACTGAAGTATTTCCAGCAACTGGTGGGTTTGGTAAAGGATTAACAGCCACGCTATATGAAGCATTCCCAGTACAGCCACTACCATCGGTAACAGCAACAGAAACTGTACCTGGTCCGCCTGCACCCCAATCAACTGTTAATGTGTTGGTTCCTTGTCCAGCAAAAATAGTTCCACCTGAAACTGTCCAGAAGTACGAAGCGAAAGCTGGGGAAACAGTATAAGTAACGCCAGTAGTAAATGCACATACACTTGCAGTTCCACTTACGACAGGAGCTCCACTAGATGTTGTGAAGTTAACGGAAGCAGTCGAAGAAGCAGTATTAAAGAATGCATCGTATGTTAATAATTCAGCTTTATAATTTGTACTTGGGTTTAATCCGGTAATAGTGTAAGTTTTAGTACCAGGTAAACCTATATCTGCAGCATTGATAACAACAGTGCTTGTGGACAAATCAGTAACTGTAAGGTAGTAACCTGCAGCGTTGGCACCGTCAGTAGTCCATGCAATTTGACCGCCTGAGAAGCAAGTATAATTCATTGCCAATCCAGCTGGTGGTGTAATTGTATAAGGAGTAAAGCTCCTTGGGTTTTGGAAAGCATTTGAATAGTTGAATTGTGGCATATTACCGCTTAAATTGAACTCAAACACCTTTACATGATACTGAGTGTTAGTAGTTAGATTAGAGAAGTTAGAAGTACGATTCTGACCAGTAGTTCTATCCATTATCACATAGGTAATACCACTATTAACCCATTTGTTAGTAGAACTTGCAAATGCGACGTTGAAATCACCATTTGCATCTACAACAGTGTTGATGTTTGTGATAGCTGCCAAAAATGATGTCTGGAAAGCATTCCAGTTAGCAGCTCCACCGTATGCAACAACTGCAATACGGTTTGTTCCATTTCCATTGATCCAGGAAACAGTAACGGAAGTACTTTGAGCATTTGTAAATCCAACATAGCGCGCTTGCAATGATGGAGGTGCAGCCATAACCTCGAGTGTAAGGCTACATAAAGCAACAAATGCTAAAAGGAAGATTGTGAATTTTTTCATATATACTCCTTTTTTATTGAAAAAATTAATTTACATACTTATAAATATTATCAAATTTACGAAAAATTTATAAACTATTTATTTTTATAGTATAAATTTTTTTCCAATTTTTATGCCATTTCATCGATTTTTTGAATATACACTAAAGATATTTTAGTCAATTTGCTAAAAATCTTGTTTAAGTTAATTAAAAAATGTTAATATTGACATTTTGTTGAAACCTTTAAATACTGATTAAATCGATGTTTACATAAATATTGAAAATCATAAAATTATCAAAGAACGATTCTGTGAAATTTATTACACACTGTTTATATGTTTACTGCTTCGCCATAAGCATTAGCCGCAGCTTCCATAATTGCTTCGCTTAGTGTTGGATGTGCATGAATTGTCTTCATTATAGATTTCCCTGTAGCACCAACACTACGAGCTAAACCTGCTTCGGCAATCATTTCTGTAACATCAGGTCCAATCATGTGTACTCCAAGTACCTCACCGTATTTAGCATCGAAAATTACTTTAACAAAGCCAGAGTTATCGCCAATGGCTGTAGCTTTGCCACTTGCCGCAAATGGGAATTTACCAATTTTAAGTTCATACCCCAATTCTTTTGCTTTAACTTCGGTTAAACCCACACTTGCAACTTGTGGTATGCAGTAGGTACAACCTGGGATGTTATTATAATCAATTCCATGAATATTATGACCAGCCATGTGTTCGGCTGCCTCGATTCCTTCGGCTGATGCTTTATGGGCTAACCAAGGTGCACATGCAACATCTCCTATTGCATAAATATTAG
>CAYOPF010000081.1:9670-12819 GCA_964405755.1 uncultured Chloroherpeton sp. | reverse complement strand
TACCCGAAAGGTTCTTCCAAGCTTGTCCATTGTACTCATATACTTTATCCCCAACAGCATAGCCAGATTTTGTAATCCATATTCTTTTTGAATTTTTGGGTCAACTGTAATATATGTAATTGCAGCCGTACTTGAGTTATTAAGAACCGACCATGTTTTTCCTCCATCATAAGTTCCCCAAAGTGTCGAGTTATTAGCGGCATATATAGTGTTGGTGTCTGAAGGAGCTACGACTATGGATTGAAGAACAGTAGGTGAATTGAAATTGGAAATTTTATTCCAGGATGATCGAGTACCTGAATTATTATTTTTCCAAACATTCTGAAATCCTGCGTACATCACCCATGGACGACTTGGATCTAAAACATAAGGAGTAACCCAACCTCCATTTTCTCCGGTAAGATTTTTATCGATTGATGCAACCCATGATTTGCCGGTATTGGTTGTCTTGTATATTTGTCCATAATAAATCGAAACAAAATATGTTCCTGCAGTTACTGGGTGAATAATCGTTTCCATTCCATCGGCACTATAGAGATGAGTCCATTCTCCATCAATTAATCCGCTGGTTCCATTATCCTGACTGCCAGCAGTTACAATCGAAGGGAATAAGTCTGCGTTGCTCATTCTGTAAAATTGTGTAATATTTAGTCCAAAAGAAATATCTTTCCAATCTGTTCCACCATTAGCAGTAAAAGATATACCACCATCGTGACACGCATATAACCTTTTACCTGAAGGAGAGAATTTTAAGTCGTGTATGTCAGCATGAACGTATGGTTTAGAATAATATCCAAACCAGTGAGTGTTTAGCGTTGCATTAAAGAACATATCAGTAGACTTCCAAATATTAACTCCACCAATATAAACTTCGCTGATGTTTTTTGGATTTACTGCTAAGGCTAAATCGTACATACCCTGTCCTTTTGTATCGCTTCCCTTACCGTCGTACCATCCCAAATAATTAGGATTTTTTGTACGATTTGCTGTCACTTCCCAGCTTGCTCCTCCATCAGGAGAAACAGCAAAGGATTCAAACCCATTAGTTGATGAATTGGATCCTAATGCGAATAGGTGATTAGCATCGTGAGGAGAAACATCAATTGCGATTCGATTAGTACTTGGCATTGAATAAATCTGTTTCCAGGTATCTCCGTTGTCTGTAGATTTAACAATTATATTTGCTCCTGAATAGCCGTAGGACGATGCAAAGATAATATTTGGGTCATTAGGTTTGAACTCCATATCAATAATTGAACGTTCAGCAAATTTGTTCTTCCACGAAGCACCACCATCAGTTGACTTTAGAATGCCATCTTTCGAACCAACTAAAACTATGTTTTCGTCGTTTGGATGAACGAAAATACGGGTGAAGGTTTTTAATTCACTAAGTTGATTTGCCAGTCCAGTAGCTTTCCAAGTTGCACCGTCGTCAGTAGATTTTATTACACCAATAGAATAATAGTTGGAACCAGTACCAATTGATCCATCGGCATCACCAGTGCTAACATAAATCACATTGGGATTGGATTGAGATATTGCAATGTCGGTAACACCTAAGGAAAGAACATTTGTTGCTGGATAATGAACCCAAGTATTCCCACCGTTCTTTGATCTCCAAACACCTCCAGTTGCCGCGCCTATCCACAAATCAAGTTCATCTTTGGGATTAAATCGAACAATATTTACTCTTCCCAAACCTTGTTCGCGTGTATTGGTTGAAACTGGGGGTTGATTAGGTCCTAATGAAGTCCATTTTTTATTAGTTTGAATTTGATTATTTGAAAATTTGTTATTCCAATTTTGATATTCTTTGTAAACATCAATTGAATTTGGAAATTGACCACTTGGGAAAGTTCTTTGCTCCCAAAAGTATTCCCATCTTTTAAATTGTTTCCATCCCCTACGTACTGAGGGGTTATCGGAATCATAAAATTCATTCAAACCTTTTTGCAATTCATAAAAAGTAGGATTTTTTTTGCTTAGAAGATTATTTAGTTTATCGCTGCCCAGAAGTGGTGAACAAATAAAAATAATAATCAGCAGAGTATTAATTAAAGTTTTCATAACAATTAAATATTTTTTCAAAAAATAATATATACAATAGACAATTCTATTGGCAATAAAGTTACAAATTTAAGAAGATTTATAATAATTTCAAGGACGAATTGTCTAATTTTAGTATTTTAGCCACCTCATATCCTATTGAAATTTCCACTTCGTTAAGTAATAATTTGATAGGTCCATAATAAGGTGCTTTTTCAGTCAGGGTAAGTATTGCACCTGGAATTAGTCCTAATTGGTCTAAATATCCTACAAGTTCATTATCTCGAGAATCGATACTACTTATTTTTCCTCTGATTATTGGTTCTAAATCAATTAATGTAGATTCGTCTCTGTGTGGTAATTCCCCATCTTTAGTGGGAATTGGATGTCCGTATGGGTCGTATTTGGGATCTCCTAAAATTTCAGTAAGTTTATCGATAAAGTTGTCACTTACATAATGCTCCAAAGTGCATGCTTCGTCGTGAAGTTGTGCTAACTTGAAGCCTAGGGATTCTCTTAAATATGTTTCGATCAATCTGTGATGTCGTAGCACTTCCAAAGCAATTCTCCTACCTTCGTCAGTAAGTGTTACTCCTTTATAGGAGCTGTAATTAACTAGTTTCATTGTTGATAATCTTTTCAGCATTCCAGTTACCGAGGCACTCGAAATATCCAATTCAGCTGCAATTTCGGAAGTGCTGGCTTCGCCAGAATCGGTTTCTAATTTATAGATTACCTTTAAATAATTTTCTAATGATTCTGATCGTATAACTACATCATTTTTCTTTTTCATATTATGTCCTATTAGTTTCTTATTTTGAACAAATTACATTTTTAGTTGTTTCTAACAATACAAAATTAAAAAAAATGTTTGATCTAACAAACTTATTTTAAAATTAATTTTCTTTAATTATTTTAGGGTTTCTTTTTTCTTAAATAATTATCAAAATTATAGATAAGTAGTATCCAATGATATATACTTAGTATTAAAATAATTAAAAAAAAACAATGAAAAAAACAAACTAACTCATTTTAGATATTTTTGGTTGTACGTCAAGAACCCTTTTTGCACGGATAGTTAAATAATAAATTGTAACTAATAA
>CAYOPF010000081.1:9103-9638 GCA_964405755.1 uncultured Chloroherpeton sp. | reverse complement strand
AATAATTAATTGAAAACATGTAATTGAAATAATTATAATTAGCAAAGGTATGACAAAAAAGAGTAATGAGGCTTTTACTAAATACCTTCCCTGAAGTTGAATTTCCACTTCGTCCCCAACCAAAAACTTTTCTCCAGTTTCTATTTCAATAGAATTTATTTTCGCATCGGATTTTGAACAAAAAATAGAACGACATTCTTCACATTCTGGTTTTTTAGGTATTTGAACAATAATTCCTGAAACAGTTCCGTTTTCAGTTAAAATTTCCATTTTGTTTAATTTGTTTTAGAGCACCTGTTTTACAAAATTCAATAGGAGCTTTGCCAACTCGTTCCAATACACCATAATCGATCTTTCCTAAATAGTCGCTAACAATTATAGCACCATCAGATTTTCGAGCACAAGAACCACATCCACTGCATGCTACTTTGCAAACTTGTGTAGATGTTTTTGGGTCATCATGATTCTTGCAGAAAATGAAGGTATCACGGTCGATTGGGTGTATTTCAATTACATCTCTTGGACAAGCTTTTGC
>CAYOPF010000081.1:0-9093 GCA_964405755.1 uncultured Chloroherpeton sp. | reverse complement strand
ATAATCCACAACCAGTACATAATTCATCAATCACTACAGGTATTGCATTTTCATTCATAAATATTGCATTGAATGGACAAGCAACAACGCAATCTCCGCCACCTAAGCAACCATAAAAGCAAAGCTTTTCTCCTCCAGATAAAATGTCCATAGTTGCACAACTCATTGGTCCATAATATTCCGTCATTTTAAAATTGGCTTCTGCATTTCCACCATTACAAAGCACTCTAGCAACCATTTTGGTACTGGAATCTACTTCCATACCCATTAGCTTCCCAATTTCAACATTATTGTCTGAATCATTAACAGGACAACCGGTAGGTGATGCTTTTCCTTCGACTACACTTGTTGCAAACGCATAACATCCAGCAAAACCGCATCCTCCACAATTAGCACCAGGAAGAAATTCGTTGATTTTCCCTATTAGTGGATTTTCTTCAACTCTCAATTTTTTATCAGCAATAGCAAGAAATATTGCAAAAAATAAACTTAATCCACCCATAGTCAAAATTGCTAATAATAATGTATTTTCCATTTATTTGACCTTTTTATTGTTCAAAATAATATTTTTTTAATGCGCTTGACCGATAAAATTGTCCATCTTTATCTATAATCAATACTTCTGTATTTTTAATTTCTTCGATTAACCTTAACCCCTGAACGGGACCCAGCACAAAAACTGCTGTTGCCAATGCGTCTGCATCGAGAGTGTTCTGAGTGATTATAGTTACGCTTTGGCATTGGTCTGCTACTTTGGCGGTTGTAGGATTGAAAATATGATTTATCCTTTTACCATTCTTAATTCTAAACCGTTCGTAATCGCCTGATGTTGCAATTGCACGATCGTTAATTTTTAGTACACCTGAAATCCTGTCTTTTTTTCGAGGGTGTTGCACACCAATTTCCCATTCTCTACCAGTGCATTTAATTTCGCCACCGGCATTGATTAAAAATCTTTCAAATCCATAAGATTTAATAATCTCAAACATTCTATCTACTGCATAACCCTTAGCAATTGCTCCGAGATTAATTCTGACATTAATAGGTTTAATCAATTTTTTATCACTTGTTAATTCGATTAATTTCCAATTGTTTTTTGATATATATTGGAGAATGGAATCCTCATCGATATTTTGTACTTCCTTGCTTTCGAAACCTAATGCTTTGATAATATTGCCAATTGCTGGATCGAATGCTCCTTTACTTATGATATTATAGTACTCACACTTCTTGAATAAAAAATATGTTTCTTCATCAAGTGAGAAAAAATCACTTGAATTTATTGAGTTGATATAACTACTTGGATTATAAACAGTATATTTATCATTTAGTCTTTGAATTTCTGCGAAAGCAGCATCTACTGCACTATCAGCTTTGGCGATATTATCAGTTTGTATCTGAATTTCAACTGTAGTTCCCATCGATAATGTAGATCTCTTATGAATATTATCTTGTTTGCCACAAGAAATAAGTAAAACCGTTGATATGAGCAATAAATAGTATTTCATAAAAACCTAAATTGTTATCATTCCAGCAAAACCCATAAATGCAAGGGCAAGCAAACCTGCTGTTATTAATGTGATTGGAACACCTTTCATCGATTCTGGAACATTTGCCAAATCGAGTTCTTCGCGTATTCCTGCCATGAGGGTAATTGCTAAAGTAAATCCGAGTCCGGCTCCCAAACCATAGAAAATGCTTTGAATAAAGCTATAATCCTTCAAAACGATAAAGAGTGCCAGTCCTAAAATCGCACAATTGGTAGTGATTAATGGCAAAAATATTCCTAGTGCACGGTATAATGGTTGGCTTACTTTTTTTATTACCATTTCAACGAATTGAACTAAAGAAGCAATAACCAAAATAAAAGATACATATTGTAGAAAATCCAGATTATTGGGTAGTAGAATCTCGTGATAAATTAACCAACTAACAATGGCTGTAATTGTCATTACAAATGTTGTTGCCATGCCCATCGAGAATGCAGAGGATATTTTGTTCGAAACTCCGATAAACGGACAAATACCCAAAAAGTATGATAATACAAAATTATTGACTATTGCTGCAGATAAAAATATTAAAACTAATTCCATTTTTAGTTCTCCTCTGCTAAATTATTTTCGATAATTTTATTTTTTTCAATGTATTGTTTAATTATTTCGGATTTCTTTTTCTTTTCTTTGGAAAGAGTATAAAGATTCATTGCTCCAAACATAAGGCCTAATGTTAAAAAAGCTCCTGCTGGTAATATCATCACAAGCCAAGGTGAATAAATATCTGGAAATATCTGAATACCCAATATTGTTCGGGAGCCAAATAATTCACGAATACTTCCTAGCACGAATAAAGCAAGTAAAAAGCCCGTTCCCATACCTAATGCATCTAAAAAAGACCTTAATGGGCTGTTCTTAGATGCAAATGCTTCAGCTCTACCGAGAATGATACAGTTTACAACAATCAATGGGATATAGGGACCTAAGGATTTTGATAAGTCAGGAAAAGATGCTTTCATAACATAATCGACTACTGTAACGAAAGTAGCAATAATTACTATATACGAGGCTATTCGAACCTGGTTGGGAATTAATTTTCTAATGAAAGAAATAATTAAACTGGAAAAAACTAGCACGAATGTAGTAGCTAAAGCCATTGCAATACCATTCATTGCCGATACAGTAACTGCCAAAGTAGGACACATACCCAAAACCTGGCGCATCACAGGATTTTGATCCCAAATTCCCTTTATGTACTCATAGGATATTGATATTGATTTTGCCATATTAGAGCTCTCCATTTTGCTTTAAATTTCTTAATTTGCTGATTCCATCATTTAGAATGGCAACAATTGACTTCGAGGAAATAGTAGCGGCAGTTATTGTTTGTATTTCATTTGGTTTAGTTGGAGCAGATCCCTTTATCCAATCAATTTGAGGAGTAACTAATAATTTGATAAATTGATTAAGAAATGGTGCTTCAGTAATTTTTGTACCTAATCCAGGTGTTTCGACTTGCTCTAATATTTCAACTTTCGAAATCACTGTTAATGAATCATTAAGCCCTACAATTAATCGAATTTTTCCTTGAAATCCATTGCCTTCGTAAGGAAATGCATAGCCGATAGGGGATTTGTTCTTGTCGAAAACCTGATAGAGTTCCAAACTGATTTTTTCTACTTTTTTGAACGACGCTGCAGTTGGTTGAACCCTATAAATTGCAGCTTCTGTTTCTTTTGCTCTATTCTTAGCAATTTTTGGATTTGCCCATATAGCTACTTCAGAAAGAGATATTCCAGAAATTATTCCAATGATGGTCAATACCACTAACATTTGTATCACGTTTTTCATTTCGTATCTCCAAATATTTTTGGAACAGTATATCTGTTAATCAATGGAGTAACTGCATTCATTAACAAAATTGCGTACATTACCCCTTCGGGTAAGCCCCCGAAGTTTCGGATTAAGATAATTAGAAACGAAATTGATAACCCAAAAACCCACATTCCCTTTTTTGTGATTGGCGATGTTACCCAATCGGTAGCCATAAAGAATGCCCCAAACATAAATCCACCTGAGAGTAAATGAAAAGCGGGATTGGCAAATCTGGAAGGGTCCACAATCCATAAAGCACCTTCGAACAAAATAATTCCAATAATCATCGAAACAGGGATTTGCCAGTTTGCAACTCGAGTAAATAACAAAAATAAACCTCCAATAAGTATAGCTATTGCGGAAGTTTCTCCTAAGGAGCCTGATATATTTCCGTAGAATAAGTTTGGCAAATCTGCCACTACTCTATCAAATTTGAATTGAGCAAGTGGAGTGGCAGATGTAAAAGAATCTATTGCTAAATTTGTCTTAACCCAAGTTGTTGTTTCGACTGGAAAAGAAGCTTGAAGAAATGCTCTTCCTATCAATGCTGGATTAAAAATATTAAATCCTAACCCACCAAATACTTCTTTACCAATGGCAATAGCAAATATTGCTCCTAATGCAGTATTAACTAGTGGATAATTGGGTGGCAATATCAATGCTAGCAATAAACCAGTTAATGCGGCACTGCCGTCCGTGATTGATATTTCTTGCTTTCGGAATTTCTTGATAAGAAATTCAGTTAATAAAGCAAAAATCATACAAG
The DNA here is from genome assembly GCA_964405755.1 of uncultured Chloroherpeton sp. GTDB lineage: Bacteria > Bacteroidota > Ignavibacteria > Kapaibacteriales > UBA2268 > GWF2-33-9. Next base: position 4,959 of record CAYOPF010000081.1, on the reverse strand, counting down.
TTAAAATAATTACAATTTGATAAAATCCAAAAAAGATAACTGAAGATATAACGCAAGGTAATAAAGCAATCAACACATAATACATCGCTTTTTGAGTTGTAAAAGGAGAATTAATGTGTGGCGAGCTTCCTAGCTTCAATCTTCGTTCCTGTAAATTCGACACAGTTATTTGTTCCATTTAAATACTATATTTTTATGCTACCTGAATTTTTTTTGCTTTGCTTTTTCCTAATTTTAACCAATGGACCAATGGTACATTAGAAGGACAATTATACTGACATGTGCCACATTCCATACAGTTCATAATACCCATATTTAATGCATCTTCGTACTTTGCGTATTGAGACAATCTTGCAAGTTTAGTTGGATATAAATTTACTGGACATACTTCAACACAATTGCCACAACGAACACAATTCTGCTCCTTTATATCATTTACTTCAGATTGAGTTAACAATAGAATCCCTGATGTTGCCTTCATAACGGGAGTTTTTAGCTCATATACTGTATTGCCCATCATTGGTCCACCAACAACCAACTTAACAGCATCATCTGAAATTCCTCCGCAATAATCTAAAATGTCATTCAAAGGTATCCCAATTTTAACAATGAGATTTTTTGGATTATTGATACCTTTGCCAGAAACTGTTACTAGTGCATCAATTTGAGGTTTTCCTTCTGACACTGCTTCGTAAACAGATAAAGCAGTAACAACATTTTGGACTACTACTCCAACATCAAGAGGGAGCTTTCCGGGTGGTACTTGTCTCTTAATTGATGCCTGAATCAACATTTTTTCGGCACCTTGGGGATATTTCGTCCTCAGAACTTCCAATTTTATAGTTTCTTCGTTGGCAATATGTTGTTTTAGTATTTCGATGGCTTGAGGTTTGTTGTCCTCAATTCCAATAATTGCTTTTTTTACTAGTAATGCTTTCATTATCAGTTTAATACCACTGATAAACTGCATTGGTCTTTCCAACATAATACGGTAATCGCGAGTGAGATAGGGTTCACACTCACATGCGTTAATAATTAATGTGTCTATTGGTTTATCTTTCTGAGGAATTAGCTTAACATAAGTAGGAAATGATGCACCACCCATTCCAACAATTCCAGCAACTTTCACTCTTTCGACGATTTGTTCTGGAGTAACACTTTCAATATCCAAAGGTTCCAGTAATTGTTTTTCGTCGGATTCTTCAGGAGTAATTATAATTGACTTCTTAGGAAATCCAATGGAAGTTGCTACTGATTTTATGTCCTTGACTGTACCTGTAACCGGACTATGAATAGGAGCTGAAATAAACCCAACTGCTTCGGCAACGAGTTGTCCAGCCAATACCCTGTCTTTCTTTTTAACAACTGGGGTTGCTTCTTTTCCCAAATGTTGTTGCAGTGGCAATATTATTTCTTTCGAAACAGGCATTATTTCAAAAGCTTGATTTTCGGATAATTCCTTGAATTCTTTGGGATGAACTCCGCCTTTAAAAGTATTTGTTTTAAATATCATTTTAAAATTAATTATTATTAATTATATTTTTCTATAATACAATATTACGAAAAAATTAACAAACAATATGTTTGATATAAATTAATTAATTTTAATAAATATTGTTTTCAATATGTATAAACACATATTTAAAACATTTTCAGTAAACTGATCTTTTTATACAATCATAACCATCTATGTTGTAATTTTTTATGGTATTGTTGCTTTAGTTGGAATTATTATTGGTTGGATTTAGATCACTTTTTTATTCAATTATCCCCAAAATTTATTTAATCATATTCTATAAAAAATAAATTTAATTGATTTACGATTTATATCTAAATAATTATTGTTAATATGGATAACATTGCTCAAACAGTTGTTCTTGGAGATTACAAACAAGTACTAACTTGCTCTAAAGAATTTATAATTGCAATCAATGAAGCGTTGAATGTTGTAAATGGTAAATGGAAAATGCCAATTATTGGCTCACTTATGTTTGGAGAGAAAAGATTTAGCGATTTAGCACGCGAAATACCAAAGATCACCCCAAGAATGCTTTCTAAGGAATTGAAGGAGCTTGAATTAAATGGAATTCTATATCGTAAAACACAATCACAACCTCAATCGGTTGTATATTACAAATTAACCAAATCGGGCGAAACACTCAAAGAAGTCTTGGATACAATGGTTAAATGGGGGCTGGAACACCGACAAAGATCTCTAAAATTAAATTAAAATTACTTTTGTAATAAATAGAAACTAATTATTCCTCAGTTGTTTCGACAATCGCATTGTTGTCCTTGAAAAAGAAATGATAGAAGAAGAATAATTCAGGTATTAATAACATAATCAAAGCCAAAGTATCATTTGTAAAATACACTGTATTCCAAGCTTTGGGCCAGATAGCATAAGCCAAAGTTCCTGTCATTGCCCAACCAATTGAAAAAATCAAAAGTATTAATCCTACCGATAATAAACCATGTTTTACTCCAGATTCTTGCCAATTCTTTGTAAAAGCATATACAGCTACAAAAAAATGTGTATAAAAAATCAATAAATCAATCATTTTTCTTAATTTTATTTGTTTAATAATGCAAAATTATGGAAAATACTTCATTAAAAATGGTTTTTTCGACAGCTTCCAATTACGAAAATGCAATGATGATTGTCCGAAATATTATTTACGACCGATTGGCCTTTTGTTGTAATGTGATTCCCAATTCCACTTCAATTTACGTTTGGGATGGTAAAGTGGTAGAGGACACAGAACACATGCTCATAATAAAAACAGATGAAGCCAAGTTGGAAGAATTGAAGAAGAGAATTGTGGAATTGCACGATTACCAAATTCCCGAAATCGTTGTTATGAATATTGCCGATACAACTTTTTCCTATTCTAATTGGGCAAATTCAATACTTCACAATGCTGAGTAAAAATGTCTGTGCCCATCAAAGAATGGAGTATCGACGACAGGCCGCGTGAAAAACTTGAAAGCAAGGGTTCTAAATATCTTTCGGATGCCGAACTTTTAGCTATTATCATTAATACAGGTACTCGCAACAAATCTGCATTGGATTTGGCCAAACAAATTCTAATTGCAGTAGACAATGATTTATCTAAACTGACCAAAAAGGATTTTGCTTTCTACAAGCAATTCGATGGAATTGGTCGAGCAAAAGCTGTTACTATTTCGGCAGCTATCGAATTGGGTTCGCGATTTAATTTTAAAAAATCTGTTTCACTTCCATCGTTTCGTTCGCCAGAGGAAATTGCTCAATATATTCTTCCTGAATTTTTAGGAGAAGTAAAGGAAAAATTCGTTGTTTTATTGCTTAATTCCAAGTTACAGGTTATCCGAAAAGTTGAAGTTAGTGTTGGTAGTTCAACAAAAAGTATAGTCGAACCACTAGAAGTATTCAAACAAGCAATACTGGAAAATTCCACACGAATTGTTGCAATACACAATCATCCATCTGGCGATCCCTCTCCATCACAACAAGATATCACTGTTACAAATAAATTAATAGATGCAGGACGAATCCTAAATATCGAATTATTGGACCATATAATTATTGCAAGCGAAAATTACTATAGTTTTAGGGATAATATGCCCAATTTATTTCCTTAATTTATTTGCTTAATATCTTTTTTCGTCAATTAAATCTTTTTTGATTATCAGAAAATTATGAACAATAATAAAATAGAAATAATGTCCCCTGTGGGATCTTACGAAATGCTTATGGCAGCTATTAATGCCGGTGCTGGATCGGTTTATTTTGGTGCATCACATCTAAATATGAGAGCAAAAAGCTCAAAAAACTTTGATTTAAACGATTTGGTCAATATTGCAAATATTTGTAAAGATAATGGAGTGGCAAGTTATTTAACTGTAAATACAATTATTTATGATAATGAAATTCCAGAAATGCAAAACATCATTGATATCGCACAAACAAGTGGTATCAGCGCAATTATAGCTTCGGATATATCTGCAATAGAATACGCAAGGTCTATTGGAATGGAAGTGCACATCTCAACACAGTTAAATATCACTAATACATTGGGAGTAAAGTATTATTCAAAGTATGCAGACGTCATTGTATTGGCAAGAGAACTAAATTTAGACCAAGTAAAGCATATTTCGGATTATATTAAAAGCGAACGAATTGCAGGACCCTCTGGAAAGCCATTAAAAATTGAAATTTTTGTTCATGGTGCCTTATGTATGGCAGTTTCGGGCAAATGTTACCTTAGTTTGGACTTGCAAAATCATTCAGCAAACCGTGGTGATTGCTTACAAATCTGTCGGCGACCTTATGAAGTTACCGATAAAACAAGTGGAATACAACTCGAAATTGATAATGAATACATTATGTCTCCAAAAGATTTATGTACAATTGATTTTTTGGATAAAATACTAGATGCGGGGGCTACTGTACTTAAAATTGAAGGTCGTGGACGCTCGCCCGAATACGTAAAAGTTACAACAGAGGTTTATCATCAGGCAGTTGAGGCATATCAAAAAGGAGAATACACACAAGAAAGAATAGAAGAGTGGAAATCGAAATTAGCTCGTGTATATAACCGAGGTTTTTGGGATGGATATTATCTGGGAAGGCAAATAGGAGAATGGACTAACATCAAAGGATCGTCTGCTAACACTACTAAAGAATATGTTGGGAAAGTTATGAATTATTACGGCAAAATTGGAATTGCAGATATCTTTGTTGAAGACCAAAATATTAATGTTGGAGATGAATATTACATTATTGGACCTACAACTGGAGTTATCGAAGGCATAATTAAGGAATTGAAAGTAGATGACAATGATGCTTCGTCTTCATACAGAGGATGCCGAATCACTTTTCCCATTCAATCCAAAGTAAGAGAAAGCGATAAATTATATAAAATCGTTAAAAGATAATTATCTAACAAAAAATCATCCTTTCCCAACCCAATTTAA
>CAYOPF010000080.1:0-13085 GCA_964405755.1 uncultured Chloroherpeton sp. | reverse complement strand
TGTTCCACTACTTTTTTAGTTTCTGGTTTAGGTTCGGCTTTGGGTTGTTCCGCAACTTTTGGAGTTTCTGGTTTCTTAGGTTCCGTTGGGGTAGTTACTGGTATATCGTTTTTAGGAGGAGTTGATTGTACAACATCATGATTGGATTTTGTATCGGGTCTTGTTATCTCGGGTGTGGGGGTAGAGGGTGGCTCAATTTTTTTCATTTCAGGTTTTTGAATGGGTTCCTTGGGCGAAGTAGGTGAAGTTTTAGTAACTTCTTGCTTTTGCTGTTCAATCTTTTTAGTTTCTGGTTTCACCATTTCGGTTACCTGAGGAGCTTGCCAAATCCATGTATTGCCGATATTCAAATCCTTTTTAATTATATTCAATTGCTTTTTAGATTGCGAAAAATCCTGTAATAAGCCAACACAAACGCGATAGTGTTGTTTGTTCCTAATATTTACTGGTGCTATAAATGATTCGTAACCATTTTCGATGGCCAATCTCTGCAATTTTTCTGCATTCTCCAATTTTTGCATCGAGCCAATAACAACGGTATATTTAAATTCAATTTGAGGGTTTTCGAACCTCGGCACGTTAGGTTGCGAACTTAAAATGGCAAAAGATAAAATCAACAATAAACCGATTAAAACATAACTTTTCATTAATTTCATTTATTTTTTGTTAAAATTACGAAAAAAAATAAAATGATTAATCAATTTAACTTGTTTTTTTCAATATTAATTACGATTTTTTCTTTGTAATTTTGTAAGCTATATTTATTCAAATTTAAATTTTAATAAAAAAATGAAAGAAAAGATACTCGAAATAATTGAAAATTATAATTCTCTGCTGGAAAAATTAAATGATCCAGAACTTACTGGAGATTATAATCTGGTAAGCAAAATCAACAAGGATATTAAAAATTTGAAACCAGTTGTCGAAAAAGGTCAGGAATATTTAAAATTATTATCTGATATAGATTACGCAAAAGATATGATAAATCAATCTGGAGTGGAAGCCGAGTTGAAGGAAATGGCTAAGGAAGAATTAACCGAAAATAATGAATTGCTTCCCAATGTCGAAGAAGAGTTAAGATTTTTGCTTTTACCAAAAGATCCCAATGATACAAAAGACTGCTATGTGGAAATCCGAGCAGGAACAGGCGGCGACGAAGCAGGCATTTTTGCTGGCGATTTGTTTAGAATGTACCAGCGATATGCAGATAGGAGAGGATTTAAAATCGAATTGATTGATTTTAATGAAAGCGAAAAAGGTGGATACAAGGAAATTGTTTTCTCGATAAGTGGAGAAGATGCTTTTGGTTTACTTAAATTCGAAAGTGGCGTCCACCGAGTGCAAAGAGTACCCGATACCGAAGCAAGCGGAAGAATCCATACAAGTGCGGCTACTGTGGCAGTTCTACCAGAAGCCGAAGATGTGGAAATAGACATTCGCGAAGAAGATTTGCGGATAGATATCTATCGCTCAGGTGGTGCCGGCGGTCAGAATGTAAACAAAGTAGAAACAGCCGTGAGAATGGTTCACATTCCATCGGGGATTGTTGTTACGTGCCAGGACGAACGATCCCAGCTGAAAAATCGAGATAAAGCGATGAAAGTCCTTAAAGCAAGATTATATGAGATGGAGCTTAAAAAGCAACAAGATGAGACTGCATCTTCCCGCAAGTCGATGGTTCGTACTGGGGACAGATCCGAAAAAATCCGAACATACAACTGGCCTCAAAACAGAGTTACTGATCATAGATTGGAGGGAGATGATAAAAACTTTTCCTTACGGGATATAATCGAAGGGGATATTGATTTGGTAATCGAAAAACTCAAAATTGCCGAAAGAGCAGAACTACTAAAAACATCGCTGGATATATAGATGAACACATGTTTGATAACGGGTGCTGCCCGTCGTTTAGGTAGTTATTTTGCAATTGGCTTTGCCAAAAAAGGTTGGAATATTATTTTGCATTATAACGAGTCCGATCCATCGAAAGTGATTAACGAAATTAAGCAAACTGGCGTAGAAGTGTTTCCTGTTCGGTTCAATTTGCAAAATTATGATGAAATTATTAATGGATTTGAACTGATTAAGCAAGAATTTCATCTCCCAAATGTACTTATTAATAATGCGGCAATATTTCCCGACCAAAAATCAATTTTGGATACAACAGTTGAAGAATGGGACAGAGTGATAAACACAAACCTTAGATCTGTCTTTTTAACTTCTAAGGAATTTTGCAATTTTGCCGAAAATGGTTCTAGAATAATTAATATTGCTTCCGAGGGTGCCCACAAAATATGGAAAAAACGAATTAGCTACAATGTTTCGAAATCTGCGTTGATAACATTGACAAAAGCACTTGCTCGCGAATTGGCACCAAGAATTTCTGTTAATTCAATTTCGCCAGGTTATGTTCAATTCGAAAACGATGACCAGGATAATATTATACCACAGGAACGAATCCCCATGCAACGCTACTCAACTCCGGATGATATATTCCAAATAGTTTATTTTTTGGCATCATCTACTGAATATCTTACTGGTCAGGACATTGTTGTCGATGGGGGACTGGGTCTTTTTTAATAAATTTGACTGATTTTTCATCTTTATATTTCTGAAAATTTAGTTTTTAAAAAGTATATTCATAAATTTGTATTAAATCAAAAATGTTGAAATGAACTGTAAATTATGCGAATCGTCGAATATCACTAAGGTGAAATGGGGTCCAACTGAGTTGATTTATTGCTTTGATTGCGATATTCACTTTCTGGAGGAATTCCCGGTAAATGAAAAATTGGAAAATTACTATAAAAATGAATATACAATCAAAAATGAAGCTGGATATACTGAATTTCGAAGGATATCGAGATTAAACGAGCAATATGAGTTAATTGACATAATTAGCCAATACAAATCTTTAAATAATGTATTAGATATTGGATGCGATAAAGGTTACTTTTTGGATGAGGCTAGAAGAATGGGAATTAGTGCCGCCGGAGTGGAATTGTCCGAAAATGCCCGGCAATACTGTAACTTAGTAGGTTTGGACGTACGACCTTCAATAAACGATTTTGATACAAAATTTGACGCAATAATAATGAACCACTCATTAGAGCATTTCCCAAGTCCAAATGACATTTTAACAGATATTCAATCAAAACTCAACGATAATGGCCTACTTATTGTTCGTGTGCCCGCTTTCGATTCGTTATTGTCCCGTATAATGAAACATAATTGGATTTGGTTCCAACCCAAGAACCACTATTTCCATTTTTCTATTAAATCTTTAATGAATTTAGCTCAACGACATGGTTTTACTATAAAATTAGCTAAGCATCGAAAACCTAACAACTCAATCACCAAACGACTTACTTCTGTTGCTAGAGCCTCGATGATGCATAACAACAACTACAAACCAACTTTACGAAACAGAATTGGTTACCTGGTCGAATCTGTCGTTGGAGTCGAAGTATTTTTAATTGCAGAGAAATCCCGCAAGTAAACTATAAATTTTATTGTTTAAGTAGTTTAAACATAACAACTTCGCCAGCTACATCCAATTTGATAAAGTAAATTTGATTACTTAAATTGCTAAAATCAACTGCTTTTTCGCTATAACCTTTTGGTATAATTATATTATTTTCACTCCAAATAATCTCTCCAAGCAGAGTGCGGATTTCGAGATTTGTTTCGGTTGGGCTATCGGATTCAAATTGAACAATGGCAAAGGATTGTATCATGTTCGATTTTAAGGTTGCTTCCAAAAATAGTGGTATCGAATCGGCTTTGAACTTTAATGGCACCTGGCATTTGGAATTAGCTTGGACTTCGTAGGAAATTGGTTCGCCGAGCAAAGTAATCTTGTCGCCCAAACAATTGAAAGTAAAGTAAACAGTATCTGAATTGAGTAGACTTTTTGCATTGGTTGGCTTGTAAACAACACTGATTTCTTTCCTTTCGCTTGGTCCTATTGTCAATGGGAACTGAGACTGAGGTATCGAGAAGTTGGTATTGAAAGCCATTTTAGGGGATTCCAAAATTATATTGTAGCTACCATAATTTTCGATAAAAATTGTATCGATATGCCGATAACCAACAGCTCTCGGACCAAATCGCACAACACTACTGTCTTTTAGAGATGTTGTTGAATATGCCAATGTATAGCCGGGGATTTTTATTACTTCTATTTTTACGTTTCCTGCAGAATCTTTTACGGTAATTTTAAACGAGGCATCTTGGCGAGGATATGTAACAGTAAATACCGAGAAGTTCTCTTTGGAGTTTGTCTTCATTGTTGAGTACATGCCGTTAACAACATCGGAAATTTCGACACTCGAAATTCCAGCATCGGTTTTTAAAAATTCTGTCGAGTGTATTTCAAATTTTGTATTGCAGGGATCCGAGACTATTTTTACTTCTGGAGGCGTTTTATCGATAAAAGTATATATGGAAAACTCATGTGTTAATCTGTGCAAACAGGAATCCTCGAGAAATATTTGGAAATCATATTGTCCAGGAGTATCGAAGTTAATACAAAACGTGAAGTCCACTACCATCTTTGGTAATATAGTAAGTGGCAAACTGTTTAATACCGAATCGGGCTTGCCATTTTGAGTTAAAACGATTCTGTTGATTGTATGCGAGAATTTTCCGTAATTTTCTAACTGTAGAGTAAAGCATACTTCCTTATTTGCCGATATTGTATCAACAACCAAAACTGCATCGGGGGATTCTTTCAAATCTTTTTGGTGAATGGTAAATCCAGGGATTTCGTACTTAATGTAAGTAAAAAGTCCTGCCGAATCTGTTGCTTTTATCGAAAATGAACCATCGCGGTATTTATCGATTAATTTAGCATCAAAAGTGGCAATTGGAGTTAAAAAAGTACCAGTGTAGCCTACGTTTACATTATCCAAATCATTCGAAGCAAATTCAATCGACTGTATTCTTGTATCGGATAATGTGGAATCGGTAACAATACCTGTTATACTAAAACAAGAAGAATCTGCAGTAACAACTGGCGGAGTAAAATCGTACTTAACAAGATTCATACCCCCATAATAACCATAAGAATTTGCAAATCCATAGCCATAAACGGATAATCCAAAACCAGATGGTGCCATTAGTTCGTGTGTACCTTGTTGCACTTGTAATGTTGCATAAGAATACTGTGAATTTGGGACTTTTTTGAAGGAAGTTGCATCAATTACATTCCCATCGATTTTTACCTTGCCTACATCTATATCCAAGACAATAACATTTATGTAATGATTACGATATACTGGACCCAATGCTCCAATAAAATCTCTTTCGTAGGATTGAATACTTGCAATTCGATAGAACATCCCATATTGCTCTATGGGTGGAGTAATCATCATCAGTGGATCGCTTTGGGAGTTGTCCCCTGCCGACACCTGAGCTGATTTTTTATATTGGGCTACTAAAATCGGTCCCGACGCCTCGATATACCAAGGATTTGTGAGTTCCAATTCAAAGTATTTACCTTGATTTAAAGTACCATAAAATTGCCCATCTATCGAAATTTGGGTATTATCTGCTCCCGCCAATATCCTAAATAAATCACGCTGCGAGTTGGATGTAATCGAAGGATGCTGAGCAAAAGGAATTACTATGGCATTTCGTCCCCAGGCATTTACCGAAGGCAGCATCTCGAGTAAGCAATCGCGCGATTGAACGTTTGTACCTATTGGGATGCGAGTTCGCTGATGGCCTGCAATCAGCACGATTGGCTTGGTGCTTTTCACTACGGTTCCAGTTAAATCTGCTCTTGAATTTACTTGAGTTATATCTGCTTGAACTAAATAAGATTCGCCTTTTTGTAATATCTTAGTTTGCTTGTTGGATTTGTTTACATAAGTTGGAACTGAAGGTGTGATTTCAATTTCGGTATTGTTTTCAGTTGCAATTATCACAAATTGTGATGGTGTACTGCTGGCTGAAATTTGTCCAGCCGAAACAGCCCCATCGCTGTTATATGTAAGAACAATATAGTTTGTTCCCAGTGCATCTGTGGGCAAACAAGTCATACTTTCGCTTGTTGTAATGGCCTGTTGGTGGGCATAAACTGTAACGTCTTTGTCTGTTCTTATATTAAATGTTTGGGGAGCTGGTTTTTCGCACTGGTGTTCTGTGGAATTGGTTTGACGAATCCATCCAGAATCGTTGAAACCTCTGAGCTCAAAATATTCATAAGGTATAGAAAAAACATATATCTGTGAGGGGTCAGTTATCTGAAAATTGTGAGTAAATTTACGGAGGAAAATATCGGTATATTCAATCACTCCTGTACAAGGTTCGTCGGCTACAACATAAATATAAAGTGAATCAGTATAACCATCAACAGGATCGTTTGCAATATTATGATAATTAGGAGGATAAGCCAACCAAAAATCTCTACCTTTGGTATCAATCAAATCTTGAGATAGAACTTTGGACGCAAAAAGGAAAAACAAGATAAAAGGTAAATATTTTATTTTCATATTCTTTTCTACTAATTATGGATAAAATTTTCTTAATTTACAAATATATAGACAAACAAAGTTTAAGAAAGTTACAAATGGGTACATTTTTTTTATACAATGGCGAAATTGTTAATGTTTTCAACAAAGCGTTAGCTGATTTAAATAATAACGAAGGAAGTTTAATTTTAATTGAAGGTGAGAAAGGTTTTGGTAAAACACGGATTCTTGCCGAATTGGAAAGCATTGCTCTGAAGGAAAAGAAAATATCGGTTACCGTTAAAACATCCGAGCCTGTCTATAATATGTCCATTAGTAATTTGCAACCTTATGCAGTTTTTAATAGTGTTTTGAACGAACTAAACTCCAATAAAAAGATCCCACAAAACCAACGCCTTGCGTTTAATGTTGGTTTAACTATAATGACGGGCTTGCCAATAGCGGGCGATTTGTTCTATATGGTTAAGGAATTGAGGAAGGATTTGCAAGAGCACAAAAAGCAGAAGCGAATGGAAAAACTTGAGAATGAATCAAACTATTTGGAAGTATTCCGGCAATATACACAAAAGAATCCCTGTGTAGTTTTTATAGATGATTTCCAATTCGCCGATATTCAATCTGTGGAATTATTGAAGTATTTTACCGAGCACTTTAGCACGCTTAGGATGATACTTGTCATTGCATTTAATCCCAATTTTGTTCAACGCTCCAACCTTGCAATGAGAAATTATTTGAAATATGTCGGGTTGAATGCAAAGCACATCCTTATTAATCGCATAGCACCATTCGATACTGATTTGACAACTAAAGCTATTTCGTTGTTTTACTCCAATTCAGTTATACCCGAATCAATCATAAATTGGTTTATACAAAAGACCTATGGAGTTCCATTGGCAGTATTCGAATATTTGGAATATTTTATAAAGAATAATATTACATTATCCCAAATTGCCGGAGATGATTTCGAAAGTTTTGTTCCTATGTCGGTTAATGCACTGTTTTTATCGTATGTGGAACAACTTACCGACGAGGAAAGGAATATTTTGTCTGTTTGTGCTGCTGAAGGTAAGGAATTCAGTGTTTTAATTTCATCGAAAATTATGTTTACTGATGTGCTGACCACTGTTCGTAAATTGAAATCCATTGCACAAAAAACAGGCATTATTTCGAGTTTGGGTGCAAAAAAAAGATATGGCGAACTAACTACTGTATTTACTTTTAATCAAGCAATTTATCAAAGTTATTTCGAAGAACAATTGGAATACGAAGAGAAAAAGGCGCTGCATTCTCAGATTTCATCAATTTTAAAACAAAATTACGATAATACCGAAGATAAAGAGTTAAAAAGGGAATTACTCCCATTTATAGTTTCGCATAGCGATATCTCGGGCGAGGAAGAAATAATTAAAGAAGTGCTTCAGGATCAATACAAAATAGCACAAACCGACAATGACGAAACTGTTATGCAGTCGATTTCGAACTTTTTAAACAATGTAAATAATTCTCCTGTGTATCACGATACTTTATCCACTCCAATGCAGGAGGAATCAAATACAGAGCAAACACTCAACATCAACTTACCAAACGGCAATTACGAAGGAGAAAGGGAATTAACTTATGAGGATATGGCAGTTGAACCACGTAAATTCCAATCTGAGATTATTCCAACACCAAGCGCTTTGAATTTCGACGAAGTAATCGAAATTGCCGCATCCAATCATTCGGGAGATATTGTAAATATAATTAATCAATTCATTGATAAGTCCCCCAATCAATTAGACAGAGTAAAGAGTACTCTTTTATTGAGCAAATTTCTTGCTGAAAATGATCAAATCGATAAAGCAATTGAGCTAATTGATAAATTATCCTACAAAATAGACGATATCCACCCAAACGAAACAGATATACTGTACCTGAACACACTTGCAATACTTCAAAACAACCAAGGCAAGGATGATGAAGCAATCCAAACACTCAAAAAGGCCGCCGAGTTATCAATTAAACTTGACTCGAACTATAAGATATTGACTTTGTCGAACATTTCGATTTTACTAAAAAAATACGATTTCGAAAATGCAATTAAATATAAGGAATTCGTCATTAATTCAGCACGGGAATTAGATTATTCCGACTTTGTTGAAGATTACTTAAAACAATTTTAAGATGCGTAACTTTTTGATTTTCTTTTCCATAGTAATCACAATCTATGGGGCAGCAAATTATTATGTGGTTCGTCGGGTATGGCAAGCTCTATCGGATTATCCAACATGGAAATATGCTTTCGTTGTTGCAATTTTGGCAATGGCAGCTTCTTATATATTTGGGCGAGTGTTAGAAAATTATTACCACAATACAATTGTAACTACACTTATTTGGGTAGGGGCCTTGTGGATGGCAGCATTGCTTTATTCCTTTCTCTTTGCGGCCTTGTTCGATTTACTGAGGGTTATAAATCACTATTTTGGAATATTTCCCAAAATTATTTTGGATAATTGGTCCAAAGCAAAGTTGTATTCTTTTTTAGGTTCAACTGTAATTATTATAATAACTTTGATGATTGGTTATATCAATAATTTGAACACAAAAGTAGTTGAGTTGAATTTAGAGATACCCAAACGACAATCAACAATTGATAAACTGAAGATAGTGTTAGCTTCGGATATTCATTTAGGAACAACAATAACTCATAAAAAAATCAATCACTTAATCGATCTGGTCAACCAACAGGATCCAGATGTTGTTTTGTTTGCAGGTGATATTCTGGACGAAGATCCGCATTTTGTTGAATTCAATGGAATGGGTGAGCCATTTTTAAAACTGCAAGCAAAATATGGTGTTTGGGGTATAAACGGAAACCACGAATATATCGGCGGAATCGAGAATGCAGAAAAATTTATAAAATCTATTGGTATAAATCTAATAGCAGATAGTGTAGCTGTCGTGGATAATGCTTTTGTTCTCATAGGACGCGATGACGTGTCCAAATCCAGGTTTACTAATTCTAATCGCGAAAGTTTGAATGCACTTATTGCACAAGTCAATCCCAATTTGCCTACGATTTTTATGGACCACCAACCCTTCAAATTGGAAGAAACTGCTCAATATGCAATCGATTTACAACTTTCGGGACATACACATTATGGACAATTATTCCCATTCAATTATATAACCGACTTAGTTTATGAACAAAGTTGGGGTTATCTAAGAAAAGGAAATACGCATTTTTATATTTCTTCAGGATTTGGCGTATGGGGTCCACCTATCAGAACAGTTAATCGTTCCGAAATAGTAGTAATTAATTTAAATTTTAAGTGATTTAATTTAATTTTTTTAGCAACCGTACCTACATCTTAGATTTACTCAAGAGATAATATTTACTTTCAATATCTTATTATAATTTTCCCAATATTTTACATAATTTTGTTTTTTTAATTGAGGATTTAATGAAAAAGATTCTTTTATTAGTTTTTGTTACCGCACTGGTATTTGGTTGTTCTGGTGAATTGAAAAAATTAGAGCAAAAAGATAACATCGTCCGCGAAATGCATAATTTAACTACAATCGATTTATATTCGATGAAGCGGCTATCGGAAATGCAACTATCTCCCGACGGCAATTGGATCATTTATACAGTTGCAACTCCGTCGATTACCGATAATAAATTAACTCGCGATATTTGGGCTACTTCGATTGATGGAAAATTTACAAAACAAATTACCGAAGATGAGGGCAACGAAATGTCCCCAATTTTCTCGCCCGATGGAAAGAAAATAGCTTATTTGTCGAACAAAAATGGTTCTTACCAAGCTTATATACAAGATTTTCCAATGGGCAAACCAAAGCAATTAACTAATTTGGACGAGGGTGTTTCCAACATTCAATGGTCGCCCGATGGTAAATTTATTTCATTTACTTCTGAAGTAAAAATGCTAAAAACCATAAACGAAGAATACCCACAATATCCAAAAGCAAACATTCGATACTACACCGATTTACCTGTCCGCCACTGGGACGATTGGACAGATGATAAATTTAGCCATTTGTTTATAGTTTCGATTGATGGCAATTCCGTGCCAAAGGATTTGATGGAAGGGGAATTAATCGACACACCTTTAAAGCCCTTCGGTGGAGTTGAAGAATTGGGTTGGTCGCCCGATGGGGAAATTTTAGCCTATTCAGCTCGAATAAACAATGATATTGTTTGGAATACGAATTCTGATGTATTTTTAATCAATTTAAACACCACTAAAGGTATTGAATATACAAAGGAAAATATTACACCTAACTTAGCAGGATATGACAAAAATCCCAGTTTTTCGCCCGATGGAAAACACATTGCATTCCTAAGTCAGGAGCGTAATGGATTCGAATCCGACAGAATCCGCTTGATGATTTACAACCGCGAAGCAAAGACTATAGATGAATTAACTGCTGGATTCGATCAATGGATTGAAGAATTTATCTGGTCGCCCGATAGCAAGAAAATATATGCAACTGCAACCGATTCGGGCGTTGTGAGTTTATTCGAATTCGATTTGGGAACAAAATTGCCTCGAAAATTATCCAAAGGTGATTGGAATTACGGAAGTGGTTTGGCAATTACACCCGATGGAAAGAACATCGTAGTCGGCAAAATGAATTTCAACAACCCGTTGGACTTCTACCGATTGGATGTTGCAACTGGCGAAGAAACCAAATTAACCAAATTCAACGACGAAAGATTAAAATACATCAATCCCGTTAAGTTCGAACAACGTTGGTTTACAGCAAAAGATGGAAAGAAAGTTCATGCATGGATTATCTACCCACCCGATTTCGATCCTTCCCGCAAATATCCGGTCATAACTTACTGCCAAGGTGGACCTCAAAGTATGATAGGGCAAAATTACCATTATCGATGGAACTTTGGTATTTACGCTGCAAATGGTTACATTATTTTGGCTGCCAATCGTCGTGGTGTTCCTGGATTTGGTCAGGCATGGAACGATGCAATTAGCAAAGATTGGGGTGGAATGGCAATGAGCGACTTGCTTGTGGCAACAGATCAATTCAGCCAAGAGCCATTCGTCGATCTACAAGGGCGTTCCGCTCTCGGAGCAAGTGCAGGTGGTTATGCGGCATATTGGTTGGCAGGTCATCACGAAGGACGTTTTTCGGCATTCTTTGCTCATAATGGTGTTTTCGATGTCGTTAGCAAATATGGATCTACCGAAGAATTATTCTTCCCCAATTGGGAATTCGGCGGTCCTTACTGGATAAAAGAAAATCGCAACAATATGGACCAAAATTCACCAGTCAATTACGTGCAAAACTGGAACACACCGATAATGATATCAATTGGCGAGCGGGATTTTCGTGTGCCATACACTCAAGGTTTGGAAGCATTTACTGCTGCACGCGGACAAAATATCCCCGCTGAATTGATTGTGTTCCCCAACGAAACGCATTTTATTTCGCGTCCCCAAGAATACATTATTTGGCAGGACAAAGTAATTAAATTTTTAGATAAATACACCAAAAAGAAATAACAGGCAAATTAAGGTCAAAAGGGGTTCAAAATAATTGAGCCCCTTATGTATTAAATACGGATTATGTAGAAGTAATTTGGAAAAAGAGTTTGTAACAAGTTTTAGAATGAATCGAATGGATTTTTTACTTTCGAAATATTAGCCGACGAAATATGCGTATATATTTGTGTTGTTCGAATATCTTTATGTCCTAATATTTCTTGTACTATTCTAATATCAGTTCCTTGTTCAATCAAATGAGTTGCAAAACTATGACGAAGCGAACGAACAGTGATTCTTTTCTTAATTTTACACTTTTGTAATGCATGTTTCAATATATTTTGTATGCTTCTTGCTGAATATTCATCTTTAAATTGCCCTTGGAATAGATGTTTTTTTGGTTTATATGCTTTATAATAGATTCTAAGAAGTTCTAATAATTTTGGAGATAATTGCACATATCTATCTTTTTTTCCGTTACTTTGTGCTATTTTTATAAGCTTCCTCGAGGTATCGATATCAGTTATTTTTAAATTTATACACTCACTTATTCTTAAGCCACAAGAATAAATTAGAGAGAGAATTGCCTTATGTTTGATATTTTCCACTGCTCCTATAACTTTTTTAACTTCTTCGATACTTAATACATCAGGAAGTTTAGATGAACGTTTAATTTTGCGTAGATAATCATTTTTTAACTTTTTTCCTAAAACCAACTCTGAAAAAAGCATAAGCGACATAATCGAATTTTTAATATAGCTATACGATTTATTTAAATGGGTAAGGTGTTCCACATATCTGAATAAAATATCATTGTTCAGGGCTTCATTTTTATAATTCCATTTTGAGAACTGGAGCAAAGCATTATTATAATTTTTGATAGTACTTTCGCTATACTTTCGAATATAGAGGATTTTACGAAATAACAATAATTGTTCATCGTTCATTCGCTTTACTCCGTTATTATATTGGTTATACGCAATAAACGATATTCAAATGGAAATATTTATTAATTTTGCATATCGTTTTTGTGAGTTCGTGAATAAACGAGTTGGCGGTAATGGCAGAAAGACCACAGTAACATTGAAAATCTGATAAAAAA
>CAYOPF010000079.1:0-14015 GCA_964405755.1 uncultured Chloroherpeton sp. | reverse complement strand
CAGATGAAAACCGAGAGCGGCAAACGGGATTCGAACCCGCGACCCTCAGCTTGGAAGGCTGATGCTCTACCGGCTGAGCTACTCCCGCTTTTTTGTACTCTTTTGTGGGCAGGGAAGGATTCGAACCTCCGTAGGGCGGAGCCCAGCAGATTTACAGTCTGCCCCGTTTAACCGCTTCGGTACCTACCCATTTCAAATAACGTATTTTTCCTACCGAAAAAAAATAGGAATACAAAATTACAAAAAAAAACTTTTCCACAATCTTTTTTTGTAAAAAAATTTAATTTAGTAACCCGCTTTTGTATATATTATGATAAATAAATTTTGGTTCTGTTTTAATTAGATTCACGTTGGGCGGTAATATTACCTTAGGAACAAGAATCCCTGTAGAATCGTTTATAATTTCTTTGTAGTCCAGTACTACTCGGACGTCTCCTGGATTAATTTTTGCTATTTCTTCGACCCCACCTTGCAAAAGCACATTAATCCTTAATGGCGAAAGTCTGTTGGTTATTTCGTACTGCCCTCCTCTCACTTCAATGGGGAGTTGCCTTAATTCGATATTGCAATTTTGCTGAACATCGAACGAGTATGAAATATTTCTGGGTTTTATTCTGATTGATTGATTGAAAGTGTCGAGAACGTTTATCCTCCCTTTTGTTTTTTTAAAAACATCTTCTACGACGATATTTTCGGTTAGTGTACTTCTAATTTCTTTGATTACCTTACTATATCCTTTAATATTGGTTGTATTTGGAGTTAATTCCACATCTCCCACTTGTACAAATCCTTGCCTTGGGATTATAGTTATATTATTTTCGATCTGCACATCTTTACTGTCCACATTTCCGAGTGTAACGATAAAATAATCGGGATTGATATTCTTGATCTCAGTCTGCTCCAATGCGGTTAAGCTCTGCAATAACCTGGAGCGACTTATTTCCACATCACCAAAAGCTTGTGCGAAGTTCGACAAATCTACTCTACATTCAAAACTCTTTTGTATATATTTTAAATTAAGTAAATCCCATCCTTGACCTTTAACTTCCACAAGTATTTTATCGGGGATTTCGGATTCTATTGCTTGATTTTCGTTGGTAACAAGTTTAACTGGTACTTCCAGAAAAGTAGAATAATTTCCGTTTAAACTCACATACAACCACATACCAAAAGCTAAAGTAAAGGAAAGAATTATTCCGCGGGATTTGATTTGCCCAAGGAATTCCCGCCAATCTAATGGATTTTTATAGCCAGATGTAGGATATGCGGGCAAAAATTCCTCTCCGTGTGTGATAACCTAAACCTGCTTTGATATCCTCTGTTACGAAATAGTCGCCGCCTACCGAAAAAGCTATTCCGTCGCTTACATAATGTTTATAGTAATATCTGATATCTTTTGTGTAATTATGTGCAAGCAACGTGTCGGTTGCTGAATAGTATCCTACAGAAGCAAACAATCCAATGTTTTCGCTAATATCATAATGGAATCCTAAATCCGCTGTCACCAACAAAGCTCCGTATTTTTCTTCTTCATATCCTGTTGGCAATGGTTGCATTGGGTTTATCTTTACACTATAAGAATCCATTGAGTAGGCTGGTATGCTGTTTGCAAACCCCGACAATCCTATCGAAAAGCTAAATAACCAATATCTAAAACCCACTGCTGCCGAAACGCCGGCATAATTGCTATAGCCCAAATCCACTTGTATAGCTTTGTAGTCTGTTGCATATTCGTACTCTTCCTCGGATTGCTGCGAAAGAAGATTCAAACTATTAACACTAAATAATGCGATTCCAAAAAGAATTAATAATATATTTTTCATTTCTACCTACTGTACTTTTTATAAAATTACGAAAAAATATTTATTTTTCTTTTTGCTCAATTTTTTTGAACTCATTTTCGAGAGTATCTTCTATTGTTCGGCTCATCATCGTACCAAACAAAGTGAGCTCGATATCAACCTCAATTTCGTAGTCTCTAAGGTGAATAAACCCGTTTCCAATCGACGATTCCAGATATAGAGAATTTCCCTGCCAATCGGTCTTGGTTGCTATTTGACGCACCATCTCATTGGATAATAGTTTTACCGAAATCCAGTTTTTCATTTCGTCAGCATTATGTTTTGTACTGAACTTTTTTGTAATTTTCCCCATATTTTTTATCCTAATATTAAATAAATTCATGAAATATTAATTTTCAGTTCATTTTTATTTTTTACATCAATTCAATTATTCTATATTTTAAATAGTATTTTTTTGCAAATATGAATAAATATTAATTTGTATAAAAAAATCTTTTGTAATTTTGAAATTAACTAATTTACGAATTTACAAAAACTATTTTACAAAAAATATAAAATGAACACAGTTTCGAATAAAATTGACGAATTAATTGCCAAAAAAGATAAGTTCCGATTGGGTGGCGGTGCAGATAAAGTCCAAAAGCAACACAGTGAAGGAAAACTATCTGCTCGTGAAAGAATCGAAGGTCTGTACGATAACGGGTTTTTTCAGGAAATTTACACATTGGTCGAACATAGCGGAAGTGGATTCGGGATGGAAGGAAAAGATATCCCTGGAGATGGTATTATTTCTGCTCTTGGTGCAATTGATGGAAGATTAGTTTTCTCTGTTTCTCAGGATTTTACTTCGATGGGAGGCAGCGTTGGTAAAATGCATGCATGGAAATTCTGCGAAATGATGAAAAAAGCTTTAAAGAATGGTACTCCATTCATTTCGATAAACGATAGTGGTGGTGCCCGTATCCAAGAACCGATTGATTCATTAAACGGTTACGGCGAAATTTTTTACCACAACACTTTACTATCAGGAGTTGTACCACAAATAGCAATTATTGCAGGACCATGTGCAGGAGGAGCGGCATATTCGCCAGCTCTAATGGATTTTGTAATTATGGTTCAAAACACTGGCAAAATGTTTATAGCCGGACCACAGGTGATTAAGGAAGCAACAGGTGAGGTGATATCTGCAGAAGAATTAGGTGGAGCATTGGCGCAGGCAACCCATAGTGGCAATGTCCATTTTGTAGCAGAGAATGATGAACATTCTTTGCAATTAACAAGATTATTATTATCATATTTGCCCTCGAACAACACTCAGACCCCTCCTTCGATTGGCGACGGAACAATTGATATTGGCGAAGTTCCGATATTAAACAGTTTGGTGCCCGACGATCCTCGCGAGCCCTACGATATGATGCAAATATTATTGAATACATTCGACCCCAATTCAATTTTGGAAATTCAGTCACATTTTGCACCAAATATTATTTGTGCTTTTGCCCGACTGAATGGAAGAGTGGTGGGAGTAGTTGCCAACCAACCTATTCAAAGGTTTGGTTCGATTGATATCGATGCATCCGACAAAAGTTCCAGATTCGTAAGATTCTGCAATGCCTTCAATATACCAATAATTACATTTGTGGATGTTCCAGGATTTTTACCAGGCATCGAGCAAGAATTTGGTGGTATAATACGCCATGGTGCAAAGATGCTCTTTTCATTCTCAGCTTGCACAGTACCTAAGATATCAATTGTTGTGCGCAAAGCTTATGGTGGTGCATATTTAGCAATGAATGCCCGTAGTTTGGGAGCAGACCGTGTTGCGGCATGGCCTACTGCCGAAATAGCGGTAATGGGTGCCGAGGGCGCAATATCGGTACTTTTCAGAGATGATATTAAAAAAGCAGACGATCCCAAAAAATTTAAAACAGAATTAATCGATAAGTACCGCTTGGATTTTGCATCGCCCTACCCAGCTGCAAAATCTGGTTTGGTTGATGATGTTATTACTCCATCGCAAACCAGACAATACCTTTCGGTTTGTTTGGAATCGCTCAAAAATAAAACAGAGCTTCGTCCACACAAAAAACACGGTCTTATTCCATTATAGGAGATTGAAATGCACTACAAAATGAAAATGAAAATAAAAGGTAAGGAATACAACGTCGAAATCGAAGATGTTTCCGATTTAAAAGAAGTCGGGCACGATAGCTATAGCAAAGGTATTTCAAACAGATTTTCCAAACCGGTGAAACCATCATCAGTTAAAAAGAAATTATAGGAGTATTTGTGGAAGGATTACCTATATGGGAAGAAGCATTAATCTTGATGTTTATTGGCATGACAGGTGTGTTTGGAGTTCTCACTTTCTTTTATTTATTAATAGTATTAATCAATAAGATTAATTCTTTTGTTAACAAAAGTAAAGCAAGCAAGAAATTAAATCTCGAAAGTAAAACAATTGCAAAACCAAAGACCGACGAGATTAATCCAGAGATTATTGCAGTAATATCTGCTGCTATATTAATTACAATTAAGTCTAAAGTTGAAATTAAAAGTATAAAATTCCTTAAAGATCCTGACGATACGTCTTGGGCACGCATCGGTCGTTTATCTTTAATAGAATCACATCATATAAATGTAAGGTAATAATATGAAAAAGTTAATTGTTACAGTAAATGGTGTCTCTTACGAAGTCGAAGTTGAGATTTTGGAAGAAGAAGATAATCAAGAATTATCAATTCCAAATACAATAACTCAAAGTGTTGCACCCTCTGCAACTGCACAAGCATACGTACCCAAGCCACCAGTAACACCATTTAGCTCTGCTTCGGATAATTTTCTAAGAGCACCTATGAATGGAAAAGTAATCGAGATAAAAAGCAAACAAGGCGAACTTGTTAAAAGTGGACAACTTGTAGTCGAATTGGAAGCTATGAAAATGAAGACCAACATCTATGCTCCAAATGATGGAACAATTAAAGCAATCTTGGTTGCTCCAGGCAATTTGGTAGAGAGTGGTCAAAAACTTATTGAGTTTGAATAGGAGCTAAATATTATGTCTATTATAGATTATTTCTATAAATTTATAAATGGAATGGGGTTTTGGCACTTTAGTATAGGTCAGATTATAATGATGCTTATTGCATTGGTTTTGATTTATTTAGCAATAAAGAAGAATTTCGAGCCTTTGCTTTTACTTCCAATTGGATTAGGTGCTTTTTTAACAAATTTGCCTGGGAATGGTTTGCTGGATTTACCAGTAGTACAAATGGTGAATAATTTACCTGTATTCGAGCACGCAGGAGGATTGTTCTATTGGATATCACAGGGAATCCATTTAGAAATATTCCCTCCATTAATCTTTTTGGGCATTGGAGCAATGACCGATTTCGGTCCTTTGCTCTCGAATCCTAAGACATTTTTATTAGGTGCAGCAGCACAATTTGGTGTGTTTTCTGCATTATTTTTGGCAGTAGCCTTAGGATTTAATTTACGCGAAGCGGCTGCGATTGGCATTATTGGTGGTGCCGATGGCCCAACTGCAATATTCCTTACGCTCAAACTTGCCCCACATCTACTTGGAGCAATTGCAGTTGCAGCATATTCCTATATGGCTCTTGTTCCGTTAATTCAACCACCTATCATGAAGTTACTTACTACACAAAAAGAGCGCGAAACAGTTATGCCACCTAGCAAAACAGTTTCGAGAAAAGTTAAGTTAATTTTCCCAATATTAGTTATGGTTTTTGGTGTACTTATTGTCCCACCAGCAGCTCCCTTGATTGGGATGCTTATGGGAGGCAATTTGCTTAGAGAATCGGGCGTAGTGGACAGATTATCGAATATGGCTCAGAACGAATTAATTAATATTATAACGTTTTTCCTTGGAGTTTCTGTTGGGTTGACGATGACCGCAGAATCCTTTTTAAGGTTGGAAACTATCAAAATTATATTCCTTGGTGTGTTTGCTTTTGGTTTTTCAACCGTTGGTGGATTGGTTATCGGTAAAGTAATGTATAAATTGTCGGGCGGGAAGATCAACCCATTAATCGGTTCGGCAGGAGTTTCGGCTGTACCTATGGCTGCTCGTGTTTCCCATAACGTAGGACAAGAAGCAAATTCCAATAATTATCTGCTTATGCATGCAATGGGTCCTAATGTTGCCGGTGTTGTCGGAACAGCAGTTGCTGCTGGTATCTTAATTGCTATCTTAGGATAATTAATTTAATATATTTTTCTGGGTAATATTATTATAGTGTAAGTTCCCCAATAACTTGTCATAATCAAGTAAAATGGCAATCAGAACTATCCAGTCATCTGAGTCTACACCCCTTAGTCCCCTTTTATAGAGGGGATGGGGTAGTTCGTTTTTTTTGCTATGCAAAAAATTATTTTTGGGGTAAGTTCGGACAACATCGTAATAAAACGATTATTTAAATCCAATCCTAATATGGAAATGAGCTAATAATTACGATTTGTCGGGATTACGAAAAAAATTCTTCAATACTTTAATAAATTCAACCAGTAATAAAATCAAAACTATAGTGGAAACGATGTTTGGCAACCAATCACCATATTTGGAATATATTGTTACTTCATCGACCAATGGAATTATCAAATTTGTTGCTATTCTTGTATTTTGCGGAACTTCTTCGAGCGAGACCCCCAATGGAGAGATAAATCCGGATATTCCAGTATTTGCCGAACGAGCTACGTAACGGCGGTTTTCTATTGCCCTTACGCAAGCCAACAAATAGTGCTGGCGGGGTCCTACGGTGTAGTCATACCAACCATCGTTTGTGATTACTGTAAACAGGTTTGCCTTAGCCTTCACGAAGTCCTTAACAAAATCGGGATATATTGATTCGATACAAATAATATTGCCAACACGAACATCCTTGCCATCGATGTTGGTTTGCAATATATCCGCACCCGATCCAATATTCCAACTCGAAATTCCTACGCTCCACAAAGCAAACTCGGAGAGCCCGGGGAATGTTTCTTGGAAAGGTATTTGTTCGCCAAAAGGGGTTAGTTTCGATTTTCGATAGGAATCAATTTTATCTCCAGGTCGATATTGCGGATTTGGAGAAACTAATATAGATGAATTAAATGTCTGATAATACTGTTTGGGGTCTGCCGCAAGTTGCTTGGATGTGCTTGGTGGTTCTTCATTCTTTGGAATGAAGTAAAATTCGGCAATACCAGTTAATATCGAAACATTTCTGAGATTGCACCAATTCTGAAGGATCGAAATATCCTGCAAGGAATTAAAATCGGTATAAAGCATGGGAATAGCTGTTTCGGGGAAAACTAATAGTTTTATGTTTGGGTTAGTTGCCAAAATAGAATCAGATGTTTTTAACAAAGTTTCGAGTTGATCAACAGCAGAAGTTTCCCACTTTTTCCAAGGGTTTATGTTTGGTTGGATAACTGCAACTTCAACATTGTCATTTTTAAGTAAATTTGCTTTATAATCATATTTTTGCATTGCAAAAAAACCATAAAAGTATGGCAGAAAAAAAAGCAAAGAAATTACAATTATATATAATGATGCCTTTCGGGATTGAACTATAAATAAATGAATTTGCTTTACTCCACTATCGATATAATCTACAAGAAGCAATAAAACTAATACATTAATATATAAGATTATAAGACTTGCTCCCCAAATTCCGGCAATATCAATAAATTGAATCCAATATAAATTCAGAATTTGTGTATTTCCCAAAGTTAACCAAGGAAAACCAACATCACCTAAACTATGGGACCATTCAAAAAATAAAAAGATTAAAGGGAAAAGGATAAGGGACTTCCTCTTTCCCATTCTTTTTTCTAACCAAAAATAAATAACAAATGGCACGAAAAAGAACAAAGGATGTAAGATATCCAAACCTAAACCTGAGATAAGGAGGAAAATATCAGTATCGCGTGTCCAACTACTAATCCACCACAAACTGCCTGTATGATAGATAAAAAAAGTTACGTAAACTAAGATATATCTGTGAGCTTCCGGAATATCGTATTTATAGAACAAAAAAAGTAACGGCACCAATCCTATAAAAGCAAAAAATGGCATAGGATTTGGGGGGAAGGACAAAGTTAGCAACAATCCTGAGATAGTTGCAAATAATAACTTAGTGGAAAACTTGTTTAAGTTCATTGTTGTGGTTTTATTTATTTTGTAAATACCATAAATTTAAAATTACAAAGTTTATATGATAAATCAGAGTACAAATAGTTAAGAATAAAAATTAAAAAAAAACGTCAATTATTCTAAAATAACAAGGAAAATAATGGAAGATAAATTTTCAGATAGATTGAATGAAGTTCTAAGGTATTCCAAAGAAGAAGCAAACAGGCTTGGGAATCCATCAATTAATACACAACATTTAATAATTGGAATAATGCGTGCTGGCGATAATTTAGCAGTTCGAATATTGGAACGACTTGGGGTAAACTCCAATGATTTATTGTTAGAAATCCAGAAAGATCTACAATACGGCACCCCCGCCGAACTTGATAAATCGTTGCCATTAAATACCGATGCCCGTAAAGCATTAACTTTGGCATCTTTCGAAGCAAAATTATATAAATCCAATATAATTGGAACCGAGCATTTGCTCTTATCATTACTTCGAGAAACTTACGAAAACACAGACCGTTTATTCAGATCCTTCAACATAGACTACGAACAAGCTAGCAAAGCTCTTGATTTGATATTGATGGGCTCTTTCGATTCTTCAGAATCATTTGAGAGAAAAGACCCTCCAAAGGTCCCCCCGGCAAGGCATCAAACCGAGAAAATTAAAACTCCAGTTTTGGATAATTTTGGACGCGATTTAACGAAATTGGCAGCTGAAAACAAATTGGACCCTGTGGTTGGCCGCCAAAAGGAAATTGAAAGGTTAAGTCAGGTTCTGGCACGCCGCAAAAAGAACAACCCAGTTCTGATAGGTGAACCAGGCGTTGGGAAAACAGCAATTGTCGAGGGCTTAGCATTAAGAATAGTCCAAAAGAAAGTATCACGAGTTTTGTTGGATAAGCGAATTGTACAGCTCGATTTGGCCGCATTGGTAGCCGGCACAAAATACCGAGGTCAATTCGAGGAAAGAATGAAAGCCCTATTGACTGAGCTGGAAAAAGCCCGCCATGTGATAGTCTTTATTGATGAGTTGCATACAATAGTAGGTGCAGGAGGCGCATCTGGTTCGCTTGATGCATCCAATATGTTTAAGCCAGCATTGGCACGAGGCGAGATTCAGGTGATTGGTGCAACCACACTGGATGAGTATCGACAATACATCGAAAAAGATGGAGCGTTGGAACGTCGTTTCCAAAAGATATTGGTAGAGCCACCCACACCCGAGGAAACATTGCTTATTTTAAAGAATATTAAAGATAATTACGAAATTCACCATAATGTGGCATATACAAACGAATCTTTAGAATCTTGCGTGAAATTAGCTGAAAGGTACATTACCGACAGGATGTTCCCCGATAAAGCAATAGATGTGCTTGATGAATCTGGCTCGAGAGTACATTTGTCCAATATCGATGTTCCACAGGAAATCACGAATTATGAAAAGAAAATTTTGGACATAAAGAAACAAAAAACAGAAGTAGTACGACAACAAAACTTCGAAGAAGCAGCAAAACTGAGAGATTTGGAGAAAAGATACCAAACCGATTTGGAAATAGCTATAGCAGAATGGGAAAAAGCATTATCCAAAAAATCATTCCCTGTTTACGAAACCGATATTGCCGACGTTGTTTCGATGATGACTGGCATTCCAATGAACCGTATTGCTCAAACCGAGAAGAACAAACTTTTGAATATGGAAGATGATTTGCGAAAGATGGTTGTCGGCCAGGACGATGCAATAGAAGCATTAGCAAAAGCAATAAGAAGAGCACGCTCGGGATTGAAAGATTCGAAAAGGCCGATTGGTTCGTTTATGTTTTTAGGACCAACAGGAGTGGGAAAGACCGAACTGGCAAAAGCTCTGGCTCGTGTTATGTTCGATAGCGAAGATGCTCTAATTAGGATTGATATGAGTGAATACATGGAAAAATTCTCTGTATCTAGATTGGTAGGAGCACCTCCCGGATATGTTGGCTACGAAGAAGGAGGTCAGTTAACCGAAAAAGTTCGACGCAAGCCATATTCAATAGTCTTATTGGACGAAATCGAAAAAGCACACCCAGATGTATTCAACATATTGCTTCAAGTATTCGACGACGGTATTCTTACTGATGGTTTAGGACGTAAAGTGGACTTTAAAAATACAATAATAATCATGACGTCGAATGTTGGAACTCGCGACATAAAGCAAGGAGGAAAGATTGGATTCAATTTGGCATCGGAAACAACAGACTTCGATAATATGAAGAATACTGTTGATGAATCAGTAAAAAGATTGTTCAATCCAGAATTTATCAATAGAATCGACGACATGATTATTTTCCACAAATTGACTAAGGATAGTATCTATAAGATTATCGATATTCAATTGTCCGATATGATTAAGAGATTGTCGGCCAATCATCAGGAATTGATTTTGACTGACGAAGCCAAGACATTTCTTGTTGATAAAGGCTTCGACGAAAAATATGGTGCCCGTCCACTGAAACGAGCATTACAAAAGTATGTCGAAGACGAATTGGCCGATTCGATTATTCGTGGGATGTTCCCACAAGGCTATATTGCCACCGGAGATTTGGATACGGATGCAGGAAAGGTTGTATATACCTACGAAAAGAATCCAAATCCCGAACCTGTTGCTATTGCTGATAATGGAGAGCAACAAATTATAAATGAAATTAATCAAAATTAAAAAAATAAAATGAAAATTGAAATTACACCCAAAGTTACTTGGGTTGGCAAAATTGATTACGAATTGCGGAATTTCCATGGCGACCAAATAACAACCCAACATGGAAGTAGTTATAATTCTTATTTAATCCAAGACGAAAAGAACGTACTAATCGACGCTGTTTACACTCCGTTTGCAGATGAATTTATTGCAAACTTGAAAAAAGTAATTGATTTGGAAAAAATCGACATAATCGTAGTTAATCATAGCGAACCAGACCATAGCGGAGCAATTGCAAAACTGATGGAAATAATCCCCGATACACCAATATATTGCACAGCAACCGGAGTTAAGGCATTGAAAGGGCAGTACCACAGAAACTGGAATTTCGTAACTGTTAAAAATGGCGACAAATTATCTACCGGAAGCGATGAACTTATGTTCATCGAAGCACCTATGATGCACTGGCCCGATACAATGATGTGCTATCTCGGTGGTGAAGGTATTTTGTTTTCTAATGATGTTTTCGGACAACATTTTGCCGAGGCATCAATGTTCGACGATTTAGTTAATGAATGCGATTTAATGTTCGAATCCGAAAAGTATTTTGCAAATATTATTTCTCCGTTTTCCAAAAAAGCTGCAAAAAAATTGGCAGAAGTGGAGCAGATGAATCTAAATTTGAATATGATATGCCCCGCCCATGGAGTAATCTGGCGAAAGAATATTGATAAAATTCTAGGACTTTATAAAAAGTGGACCAATGCAGAATTGGAAAATCAAATCACAATTGTATATGATTCGATGTATGGAAATACACGTAAAATAGCTGAAGCAATCACACGAGGGATTTTAAATGCAGGGAATGATATGAAGTTTGCACTCCATAGCGTTGCCAAATCGGACGGAAGCGATATCATCACCGACATTTTCCGTTCCAAAGGAGTTATCGTAGGATCTTCTGCTGTAAATAATGGTATTCTAAATTCTATTGCAGGCATATTGGAAGAAATATCGAA
The DNA here is from genome assembly GCA_964405755.1 of uncultured Chloroherpeton sp. GTDB lineage: Bacteria > Bacteroidota > Ignavibacteria > Kapaibacteriales > UBA2268 > GWF2-33-9. The sequence goes on along the minus strand of CAYOPF010000079.1, from coordinate 2,375 downwards.
TTTGGATACATCGAACAAAAAAGCAGCCGCATTTGGTTCCTACGGATGGAGTCCGAAAGCTATTGATGGCATAGGCGAAAAATTGAAAAATGCTGGTTATATAGTTGAATCGCCAGTATTAAAAGTTCAGTGGACTCCTGACGAAGAGCAATTGAACAAAGCTGAAGAATTTGGTAAAGAATTTGCTCTTTCACTATCATAGATACGCGATGTCGAACATAGTAATAAAAGAATACACACCAGAAAAAAGAGAAGTTTGGGATAATTTTGTAGATTGTTCGAACAATGGAACTATGTTCCACAAAATTCGCTTCCTCGACTATCATCCCGAAGGACGTTTTCAATTCCATAACTTAATGTTTTACAGAGACGACGAACTTATTGCTTTGTTGCCTGGTGGCCTAAAAGAGAATGACACAGTTTTTTGGTCGCCTGTAGGCGCAAGTTATGGCTCGTTCGCAACCAAAGATATTCCTTTTTCGCTTGCATTGGAAATAGTTGATTCGTTTATGGATTACTGCCGCAACAATGGTATAAAAGAAGCATTTTTGATTCCTCCTCCACTGGTTTATTCGATTAATATTTCGCAGCATTTGGAATATGCAATGCTTTATCGAAAATTCGATTTCGAGTTGCATTATATTTCCCACGCAATCGATTTAAAATTTGGTAATGATTTTCTTCCCCATTTCGATAAAACTGCTCGGAAATCCCTTCATAAAATTTTACGGGAAAAGAAAATCCGAATTGAAGAAAGTCAGGACTATGAGACGTTTAATCGGATTCTACTTGCAAATAAAGCAAAACATAACGCAAAGCCCACTCATACTTTGGAAGATATGCTGAGATTAAGGGAATTACTTCCCGATAATCTTAGATTGTATTTAGTTTATTATGGGGACGAGCCTATTGCCGGATCGCTCTTGTTTTTGACAAATAAAAAAGTTGTTCTATGTTTCTATAATATGTTGCTTTATGAGTACGAACACCTTAAACCTGTGTATTTAATTATGTACGAAACGGTTAGATGGGCAGTCGAAAATGGTTACGAATGGGTAGATATTGGGGTATCCCAAGATACACAAGCAGAGGACCCCATGACTCCTTCGCTCAATTTGATTTACTTCAAAGAACGTTTCGATGCTAAGGGGATTTTGCGGAGTACTTTTCATTACAAATTTGATTGATAATCAATGCAATCGGGCAATATTGCAGATTTATGTGTTGTTTCGTATTCCGACCTTAACTACGATGCAAGAAGTTCGAATTTAATTGATTTTTATCGGAAAAAGGGTTTAAAAGTTGTAACTTATTCAATCTCCAAATCCAATTCAAATCAAAGCAACGGCTTAGTTTATAATGTAAATACAAAGAATAGATTTTTAGTAAATTGGATTAAATTTCTTTGGGAAGGAATAGCCAACAGAAAATATTTACGGGCAAAAATATATTTTGCTGCAGATTTATATTCATTAGTGCTACTTCGTCTGATGTTTATTCCTCCATCATTATTAGTGTACGATTCACGGGAAATTTTTTCCGCACTTGGAACTTTGCAAAAGCAAGTTTTAAAGCAAAATATTTTGGCATTAACCGAAAAGTTAGCATTTAGAAAAATAAAAAAAATAGTTGTTTCGGGCGAGTTGGACGCAGAATATTTAAGGAATTACTTCAACGACCAACAGATTAATTACTATGTAGTGAAAAATCTACCAAAAGAAGTCAAAATAATTAAATCAAACTATCTAAGAGATAAATTCAGCATACCAAGAGACAAAATTATCCTTATTTACCAAGGCGTTTTGTTGGATGGAAGAGGTATAAAACCAATTTTATCGGCACTTGACCAAACAGATAAATTTGTGCTGGTAATTGTTGGTGATGGAACTTACAAGACCGAAATTCAAAATATGATAGAAGAGAAGAATCTCGAGCGTAAAGTTTTTCTTCACCCACAAGTAAATTATGATGCGTTATTGAATATCACCGCATCGGCAGATATAGGGATTAGTTTAATTGAACCAATTACTTTTTCGTATGAATTAGCATTGCCCAATAAATTATTTGAATACGTTTATGCTGGATTACCTGTTTTAGTTTCGGACTTACCTGCAATGAAGCAATTCGTTTTCGATAATGGGGTTGGCGAAATTGCACCCAAAACACTTTTGCCGCAAGAAGTTATTGATGCATTAAACAAATTGACTACAAATATCGAAAAATATCGAACAGCGATATCAGAAAAAAAAGATAATTTTACTTATCAAAGCCAGGCAGACACATTATTAGAACTACTTGGCTGAAACTACCTTCCATGGATCCTACCTCACAAGCATAAATTTGATTGTTGTTGTGTGGCTTGCAATCTCGATATT
>CAYOPF010000078.1:0-14016 GCA_964405755.1 uncultured Chloroherpeton sp. | reverse complement strand
TAATTGCTGGATTTGGCATCACTCTATTATCGATGCAAGTAATAATATTACTATTCATAAAGTAACAAAAAACTGGCAACCTCCAAGACGGGTTGTGGTCGGTGTTCCATCGGGTATTTCCGAAGTAGAAAAACGTGCTGTTCGGGATAGCGCCGAGCATGCAGGTGCCCGCGAAGTTCACTTAATTGCAGAACCTATGGCTGCTGCAATAGGTATTGGCATGGAAGTCCATCAATCAGTTGGAAACATGATAGTTGATATTGGTGGTGGCACTTCCGAAATTGCAGTTATTTCGTTGGCAGGCATTGTAGTAGATTTATCATTAAGAATTGCTGGTAATGTTTTGAACAATAATATTATACAGTTTTTCCGGCGCGCCCACAACTTATTAATCGGTGAAAGAACCGCCGAAATTATTAAACACCAGGCTGGTTCGGCAGCTCCATTGGAAGAAGAATTAGCAATCGAAGTGCGTGGAAGGGATTTGGTAACAGGTGTTCCAAAAATGATAGAAGTCTCTTCTGTAGATATTCGCAAAGCTATAACAGAACCTATTTCCGAAATTGTTAATGGCATTCTGCGATTGCTCGAGCAAACACCTCCCGAACTTGCTGCAGATATTCTGGAGCGCGGAATATTTCTCTCTGGTGGTGGTGCATTATTGAAAGAATTAGATAAAAGAATTTCGAAAGCAACCGGAATGGCAGTATACGTTGCCGAAGAACCATTAAGAGCAGTTGCGCGAGGAACCGGTAAGGTATTAGAGAATCTTTCTTACTACTCCCCTGTTCTAATTAAAAATACAAGATATTAGGTATTCAAATTTATATGTTTTTAAAATTATTATTTCACTTTTTATTTGTTACTTCAATGTCTGCAGGGAATATTTCTGCAGGGAGAATCATAATTGATTCCCAAATGACTTTCGAAGAATCTATCGAAGGCACTCAAGCTCCAGATATTATAATCAAGAATTTAATAATTCTTGATGTGGAGTATTTTTCTTTCGACAACAAACTACATCGGGGACAATTAGTTATTCACAAAGAACTCGAAAGTGACTTAAAGGAAATTTTCCAGATAATCAAGGATAGCAAATTCCCGATTGAAAAAGTTATCCCAATAGAAAAGTACAATTGGTCCGATAATCGTTCGATGGAAGATAACAATACTTCGTCTTTTAACTATCGCAAAGTTGCAGGAAAGAATAAATTATCGAATCACTCTTTTGGCATAGCAATTGATATAAATCCTTTTCAGAATCCAGCTGTTTATAGCGACGGTAAGATATCTCCATTAGGATCGAAATATGATAAAAAATCTCCTGGAACTATTATTAAGGATTCATTGATTTACAATGAATTTATAAAAAGGGGTTGGACCTGGGGTGGAGAATGGAATTCGTTAAAAGATTATCAACATTTTGAAAAAATTATCAGGTAAAATGACAACAGATGAACGAATACAAAAATTAGAAAACGAATTAGAGCAATTAAAAACAGAAAATATTAATCTTAATAACGAAATTGCAGAATTATCTTTTTTACGTCAAAAGAGCCAATCGCAAGCATTGGAATTGGAATTGCAAAATGAAGAACTTACCTTGATTAGGTACGAACTTGAGCTGCAAAACGAAGAATTATTAAGATCAAAAACAGAAATAGAAAAATTATTAAACAAATCTAATATTCTTTTCAATTTTGCACCTGTTGGATTTTTGCTTTTAAATAATGATTTCGAAATTGTCGAAGTAAACAAGTCATTCACCGAAATTATTTCTTTGCCTGCAGAATCAATTCTACACAGTAAAGTTGATGATATACTCGGAATGCAGATTATTAATATTATCAAAGCATATCGAAATGATAAAACCTCTTTAGATCGATTGGTAATTGAAATTAATAACAATACCAATGAAAATAAATATTTAAGAGTTGATATAAGAATTCTCGAAAATGTATTTGAAACATATCGTCACTACTTACTGTCATTAGCAGATGTTACAGAGGCAATAAAGTACCAGTTGGCACTTAAAGAAAGTGAGGAAAAATTTAGAAGTATATTCGAGCAAACTCCAGTTGGAATTTATCGCTCTACACCCGAAGGCAAGCTAACATTAGCAAATCCAAAATTAGTGTCGATGTTGGGTTATAATTCAGTCGAAGAACTTTATTCAATAGATTTGGAAAGTCAGGATTATCCCTTACAAGAAGGCAGAGAACAATTTAAAAAGTTAATGGAAGAAGTCGGTGAAATGGTAGGCGCAAAAGCTACCTGGTTCCAGAAAAATAACAAATCAGTAGTTGTACGCGAAAGCGCCAAAGCATATCGGGACGATAACGGTAAAATACTATATTACGAAGGTGTTGTGGAAGATATTTCCAACGAGGAATACCTTAGGGAACAAATTGATGCAATAATCAGAACAATCCCTGACCTTTTAATATACATTGACGAAGAGGGCACATATCTTGATTTGTTTACTTCCAACCCTGATTTGTTGGTACTTCCCAAGGAAAATGTTGTTAGCAAAAACCTTTTTGAAATCTTTGATAAATCTCTGGCCGATTATTTTCTGAAATCAATACGAAAATCCATTGCCGAAAACCGAGTAATTATTATTTCCTACGATGTGGATACACCCGCTGGTCGTAAATCTTTCGAAGCCAGCATCACACCAGTAAAATTGAGTCATCAAAGCGGTAAGAGAACTGTTGTAACCCTTGCCCGCGACATAAGCGACCGAAAACAAATTGAGTTGGATTTGGTGAAATCAAACTACGAAAAAGATCTTTTCTTCAGTATCATTGGATATGATTTAAGGGAACCTGTTACATCTCTAATTACTACAGCAGATATTTTTACAAATTATTATGACAAACTTGAACCTGCCCAAATACGGGAATACATCTTTCAATTAAGTGAAGAAATTTACGTAGTTAAGAACCTAATTGATAATTTGTTGGATTGGAGCAAATCTCAAACAGGGAAATTGGACTTTAATCCCGAAGTTAGCGACCTGTATAATTTAGTGGAGAATTCGCTACTAATATACAAGAATCAAGCAACAAGCAAAAACATTTTACTGAATTCATCGGTCCAACCCAAGACCTACTGCAAGTGCGACAGATTTATGATATCTTCGGTAATTCGTAATCTTCTGTCGAATGCAATGAAGTACTCATTTCCTAATTCAAGCATTCAATTTGATATAACTGCCGATGATTTCTACTACTACTTGAGTATTACTGATTTTGGTCATGGTATTTCAGAAGATAGGTTGCAGCATATCTTCGAAGATAATGAACTGTATATCCTTGGGTTCAACAAACGAAGAATACCTGGACTTGGTCTACATATTTGCAAAAATTTTATAGAAAGGAATAATGGGAATATTTTTGTAAAAAGCAAAATTGGTGAAGGAACTACATTTACATTTAGTTTGCCAAAGGCTCTCGAAATTTAATCCTTAGTTTCGAAAATCGAAATTAATTCGAAATTGTCATTATTGTTCTCGATGAAATCTCTTAATTGGGGCTTAATAAAAACCTTCTCGTAATCTTCTTGCTTAATTGCTGTAACCAATGTTTTATTGTAGGAATTTACGCTGGCATACTTATTAAGAATAATTATTTTTTCTTGTTTTACAATACAGTTGTTGCTTTTAAAACTACCTGCATCTTTGCGTATACGATAACCCAAACTTTTGGCGATTTCCGAAAGCTCCTCAAAAAGTTGATTTGGCTTCATTTAATTCCTTTGAATTAAATCCTCTGCTTCTTCCAAATTCCGAGCAATGTTCAAAATTCGACTTACTTTGGTTATTCCTAATATATTGGTTATAACATCTGGAATGTTTGTTAATACGATAGACCCATTGAATTTTGTATACCGGTCATCCATTTTTAACAATATTCCAATTGCTATTGAACTAAAATATGTTACATCCGCAAAATCAACTATAATCTTATTCTTAGTCAATTTGACTATTGAATCTAAATTTTTTTCGAAAAAATCTGTTTCTTCCTCACCCACAAATTTTCCAAATAATTTCATATAGTAATAATGTTCTCTTTCTTCGAAATGAACACGTTCATTAATATTCATAAAAAACCTATTTTTAATAAATCTATAAACGAAAACAATTGATTAAAATTGATTTTCAATTCTTGGTTCTCAAAATTTTAATAAAAACAAACACCAATGCTGCTAATGTGATTACCAAAACAGAAAGTCCACCCCATAGAAAAACAGTATTTTGAGACAGAAAATAAGCAACCACAAACATACTGCCAGCCAAAGCATTGGCAATTGCTATAATAAGTATCGAGCTGATGTATTTTTTTCTTAATTGCGAATCCATAATTTTCTCCTTTAAATATCTTTCCACCATTCTAACTGCAATTCGGGAAAAACTGCATCTCGTTCTTCAATCTCTTCGATATAAAGCAATTCTTCGTTGGGAAGAACTTCACCTCTTAAACTTTTTTCAGCCATATCGCATAGTTTGTTGAAGTCGGAATGATGGAAGAAAAACCTTTGTTCAGCATAATCCTTGGCTGATTGAGTAAAAATTAAAAATTGCCAGTCCGAGGATTGCATTAGCATCATTTCCCTTAATGCCTGAAGAAGAATTCTTTTGGATTGGTTATCGATATTCTCTAAATTGATCGAAGTAAGTATATTATTTAACCTTAGCTCATCATTATAAATTTGTTCCCAAGTCCACTTATTACCCTCGTTCATCCATACATCATGGTTATTGTTTTCTCCCCAAGAACCTTCTGGGATTGAAATTACTTCTTGTGGATTCAACAAATCGAGTTGCTCACTAGCTTTTACTATATTAACCCAAGGTGAGTTGTGCAAACCACGAATAAGATTGCGGATAAATTCGGGTCCCTCAAACCACCAATGCCCAAATAGTTCAGTGTCGAATGGAGTTGTTAGTGTTGCAAACTTATTTGTAAGGTTTTTATAATAATTAACAGTATTTTCGATGTGATGAATAAAATGATTCGTTTGCAAATCTATTTTTTTCCAAATCCAATCCGGGTGATAAAGATTCTTGTACATCATATCAGCTTTGTTATCGGTAACTCTCCAGTATCGCAAATATGATTTTAAATGCTTTTTGTGAAAATCCAAATAATCAGGCTCGCCCGGATAACCAACTTCTCCGCTCCACACCAGCATTGATAAATCGCGATGTCGAGTGAAAATTGCCGCAGTTCCGCGTGCGACATCATCACCAGATGAGACCAAATATGTCCTTAGGGGATTTTTGTCAAAGTTCCATGGAGTGCTTTGGAAATAAGGTGAAAGAACAGTATTAAAGAACTTCTTTTCGCTATCGAAAGCTCCAATTGGTTTTGATTCATCAAGTAATTTCTGATCAGTTACAAAGTATTCGATTTGGTGGTGGTTAAGGAATTCTTCAATCCCCCTTCGAAAATGAGTTTGGTTAAACGGTGCAACTGGTATTAAAGAATTCCAATAATATGCTGGTCGATATGCACACTCGGGCAACCAAATGCCTCGAGGTTTCCGACCAAAATGTTTTTGATAATTTTCAATTGCAGCTTTCACTTGCAAATTAATGCTTTTATCGTATCCAAGCAAAGGAAGATACCCGTGTGTTGCTCCACAAGTCATTATTTCGATTGCTTCTTTATCTTGAAGTTCTTTTAATGCTTGTATTATAGAGCTGTCGTATTTTTCTAAAAAATCGGCTTTTCTTTGGGAAAACCAATTTTCCCAAAATTCTGTAAGCCAGATATGATGTGGGTCGTAACCCCAACGTTTAAAATCATCACGATCGATTCTTGCCGCTTCGATTTTTTCGTCGCAATATTTAATAAATGTCCTTTTAAAATCGGTGTTTTCCATTTGCTCGCATAATACTGGCGAAATATCCAAAGTTACATTTGGCTTTATTCCTTCGTTCAACAAATCATTGAAGACATTTAACAATGGAATATAGCATTCTGCTACTGCTTCGTTCAACCAGTCCACGCCATGAGGCGATACCCCATGATGGAGAACATAAGGGAGATGAGTATGAAGAATTAAAACATAGTTTCCGTTATGCATAATATTTTTATTTTAATTGTGTAGAAATCTTTGGTATTTGAATAATAAATGATGTTCCTTTTCCTAATGTACTCATTAATCCAATTTCTGATTCCATCAATTCGAGGATTTTCTTTGCAATGAATAATCCAATCCCAACTCCCTTGAATTCTCTGTGATAACCCTCACTTCCTTGCCGGAATGGTTTGAAAACCAAATCTACTTTTTCTTTGGATATTCCACAGCCTGAGTCCTTAAATTTAAGTAGGACATAATTCCCTTTATCGGTGTTGTATTCTTCTGTATCTATTCTAACAAAACCTTTGTTTGTAAACTTAAAAGCGTTATCCAAAATTACATCAAAAACTACTTGCATCAAATCGGGGTCAATTTTTATTAAATCGTTTGGATTTCTTACATTTACCTCGAAGTTGATTTTTTTAATCTTAGCCAACTCATAATACTCGGAAGAAACAAAATCTTCAATGTGCTTTAGCTCAAATTCCATAAAATTGATTTGTTTTTCCTGTGAGTCAATTTCCGACAACAGCAACAAATTGTCCAGAGTGCTTTTAAGTCTGTTTGCAGACTTTTTAATTAATTGTATATCGTTATAAACTTGTTCGGTGATTTCCTCGATTTCTATTAATTGGGCAAAACCTAAAATTCCATTTAATGGTGTTCTGAGTTCGTGTCCTAAATTAGCCAAAATGATTGATTGAAGATTCGTAAAATCGCTTAGCTCATTCTGTATTCTTGTTAATTCTCTGTTCTTCTTGATTATTTCAAGTTCAAACTCACGTGTTTTTGTATCGATATCATTTTTAAATATTTCGATTTCCTGTGTTAAAGAGGTAATGTGCAAAGCATCGGTAGTAATTCTTTCCTGCATTGTAATTAATTCGTTCTGTAAGTTTTTTTTCTGGTTTTCCAGGCTTACTACTTTCTGAGATAATTGTATATTTTTCTGCTCGGATTGATTTAGCTGTAGAACTTGTTGAACTAATTGCTGTTCCTTTGCGGTATCTATTACATCAAACTTGTTTTTTACTAATAAATTTGGGTTGATTATATGGATTTGGAGTAAAAAAGCTATTCTATCGAAATATAAAATTCTATTAACCTGAATATGAACGATCTTAGAAATTTTGTCGGTTAAATCGGTATTGTCCACAAAAAATTCATTAATCACATTTTTAGTTAACTGCTCGTAATGATTTAAAAATATATGATAAATCTCTTTAAATTCCCTTTTAATAAATTCTTTTATATCTTGCCGTAAAAGCTGATGGTTCATTCTCTCATAAGCCGTTTCGGCAGAGTGATTTGCATAAATAATTCTATGGTCATCTTGCGAAGAAATTATTAATGGTACATCAATCAATGCAAAAAGGTCGAATACTTGTTGAAAATCTAAAATGTCAACTTGTTTTTCCATATTTTTGTTTTTTCTCGAGCAAATTTAAGTTATATTTATTAATTTGCAGTTTAAACTATTTCAATTATGAAATACAAATTTAATATAATTTATCAATTAATTTTGATATTTCTAATTTTTTTCTCCCCAGGTTGTATTAATCTTAGGGAAGATTATCCAACTATTAATTATTATTCACTCACAAACACAAGTAATAAGGAAAGTCGGCAGAAAGTATTTGGAATTCTTCAAATTCGTAATTTTAATGCCCCTAATATTTTGTCGGGGCAACGAATTTTAGTCGAAAATTCAGATGGTTCCAGCCAAAGGCTATATTACCATCGTTGGAGCGATAATTTCGACCAGCTTCTTACTTGGCTTGCTATTTCGCGAATCAGTGAACAAAAAATATTTTCAGGAGGTGCTGTTTCGCAGAACTCCAATCTAATCCCTAATTACATATTAGAGGGCGAAATCCTTACATTAAGGATACTAAATCACCGAATTCCTGATTCTTCAAGTGTGGAACTATCTGTTAAGTTTTCCTTGTTGGGTTATAATCAAGACTCATCGAGCTTTATGCTGTATTTTACCAATACATACAACAATCGCGTTATAAGAAACAATCCAAAAACTGCCTGGATATCACAATCAACTAATTTAGCTGCGAATGAAATTTTGGAAAAAATGACCTCAGATATTATAAATATAATCAATCAATAAAATATGGAGAATTATGTCAGATAACAAGTTTCAACCATTTGTTTCTCCCGAAAGCAACATGGCAGAATTCACAATTAAAGCACTTCTGATAGGTTTAATCCTTGCAGTTGTGCTTGGTGCTGCTAATGCTTACTTGGGTTTGAAAGCAGGAATGACAATTGCGGCAACCTATCCCGCTGCAGTCATTGGTATGGCATTGTTAAGGATAACTCGCGGTTCGATACTGGAAGAGAATATGGCAAGAACTGTGGGTTCGATAGGCGAATCAGTTGCTGCAGGTGCAATTTTCACTCTTCCTGCATTTTATATTTCAGGAATCTGGAATCCATTTTTAACATCATCAACTTACATCACCGCAAGTTTAATATTAATTGCTGGTGGAGTTTTGGGTATTATGTTTGTTGCTCTTCTTCGTCGGGTGATGGTCGAAGATGCCGAATTACCATTCCCCGAATCTACTGCAGCTGCCGAAATCCACAAAGCTGGTCGCGCTGGTGGTAGTGGGTCTAAATTCCTCTTTGGTGGAATGATTTTTGGTGGATTAATTAAATTATTGATAGAATTCCGTGTAGTTGCCGATTTATGGCAAAAATTTATTCAGTTTGGTCATCAAGTCGTTACTGGTACAATATTCCAAGGCGAAGGTGGCATCAAATTATCCTCACCTGCTGTAAGTCCTGCTTACATGGGTGTTGGCTACATAATCGGACCCAAACTCGCATCGCTAAATTTTAGTGGTGGTTTGGTTGCATGGGGATTACTTGCTCCAATAATATTTTATTTCATAGCACCTCATTTGAATTTAGCTGAATGGGCAGCTTATTTATCCGGAGCAACTAATATATCTTTAGAAGAAGCTACTGCTAAAGTATCAAATCCAATGTATCAAATAGAGCAAGTTTGGCGGTTTATTGTCCGTCCGATTGCTATTGGTGGTATGTTGGTTGGTGCTGGTTTTACTCTTTTCCGTATGCGAAAAAGTCTGGGCGAAGGTATTGTTCGTTCAGTTAGCGATGTTAAGAAAGCTGCTTCTGGTGCCTCGCAAGCTACAATCAGAACAGAGAAAGATTTGCCATTTATTTGGATAATTGTTGGTATTGTTGGAGTAGCAATCGCAACATTCTTAATTACACTATTCATATTCGAAACATCCTTCCTGGTTGCATTTGTATCGGCGACAGTAATGATTTTCCTTGCTTTCCTGTTTGCTGCAGTTTCTGGTTATTTAGTTGGTATTATTGGTTCGAGCAATAACCCTATTTCGGGGTTAACATTAACCGCACTTGTTGTAACTGCATTAGTACTTGTAATTTTAGGAGTAGATTCCAATAGTGGCGGTGTTAAAGCAGTTCTGGGTGTTGCTGCAATTGTTTGCGTTTCGGCTGCTGTTGCGGGCGAAATGTTGCAAGACTTAAAAGCAGGGCACATTTTGGGTGGTACTCCTTGGAAAATGCAGGTTGGCGACATAATAGGTGTGGCTTTAGCCGGTGCAGTAATGTTTTTGGTATTGGCCTTCTTGAATCAGGGCGATATAGCACAAGGATTACAACAAGGTTACGAAGGCGGTTTTGGTAGCAAGAATCTATCGGCACCTCAAGCGGGATTGATGGCAATGCTTTCCAAAGGTATTGTGGAAGGTCAAATGGCATGGTCACTTATTATTGTTGGTATGATTATGGGATTTGCATTTATATTGATGCAAGTGCGAAGCCCAATGTTGGTTAGTGTGGGTATGTATTTACCTTTGGAAACAACATTTGCTATCTTTTTAGGTGGGGTTCTTAAAGGTTTAGTAGATATATATAATCAAAAATATCAGTATAATCCTGCTCAATTAGCACGGGTGGAAAACACCGGAGTACTGCTGGCTTCTGGACTGATTGCAGGCGAAGCATTGATGGGATTGGTATTTGCGGGATTGCGTGTTGCAGATATATTCCCGCCGTCACTTATCCCAGCAGCAATATTTGGTAGCGACTGGTGGTTCTTAGTCAGCATCTTGGTATTTGTTGCAATAGGATGGGTATTAGTCCGAATTCCTTTAAAGAATGCCGGCAATCCCGATGAACCAGCACCACCTACTGCTGTGATGTAGTACTATCCATAGATTTACAAAAAAGACTGCCCCGAAAGGTGCAGTCTTTTTTTTGATAAATCGCTCCACTTTGTCATTCTGAGCCGTTAGGCAAATACTCTTCTTTACACACATCCGATGTCTTCAAGACATCGGATGTGTAGGTGTGTAGAAGTTTCGCTATGGCTCATCATGACGGAAAATGTATTTTGTATGTTTTTATCAAATTAAAATCATTCACTCACATATTTAAATACTTCATTATTTCATATACCAGAAAGCCTGGCCAGAAAAACGATTTTACAATTCCTAGTGCTCCCATCCAGAATCCAGTAGCTGTTGTTACATAATAAATTGCAGAGCCAACTATTCCGAAGAAATAAATAGCTCCAGATGCTCCGTGGCATTCTACTTTAGTTTGTACTTCTTTTTTCATTTTATTTCCTAAAATTTATATATAACATATATTACAATACGAAAATAAAAATACATAAGTTGCATAATATAAATATAAAATCGAATGATAATGCAATAATTTTGCAATGTGATAAGTCTATGTTTATTTTAATTACAAAATGAAACAGATATACGAAACAGAGAATAAAAAGGAAAAAGCAATCATTGCAATATTCATCCAAAAAGGCAGTAACCGCGACGAGGCTATGGATAATTTGGATGAATTGGCTTTGCTACTCGATACCGCAGGAGCCGAAGTCGTTGAAAAAATATATCAAGAGCTTCAAACCCAAAGTGTTTCTACTTTGTTTGGGAAGGGCAAAGTTGAAGAATTGGCAGTTCTAATCGAAGAGCATCAAGCTACGATGGTAGTATTTGATAATGAATTAAGCCCTGTTCAGGTGAGAAACCTTTCTAATGCACTGAAAGTAAAAATTCTGGATAGAAGTAGCATTATCTTGGATATTTTTGCCCGAAATGCGAAAACTCTCGAAGCACAACTGCAGGTGGAACTAGCTCAGAATTTATATTTACTACCCCGACTTTCGAGAATGTGGACTCACCTTTCCAAACAATATGGTGGAGTTGGAACCAAAGGACCAGGTGAAACCCAAATAGAAACAGACCGCAGAATAATTCGAAAACGTGTTCAAATATTAAAGGAAAAGTTAAAAACAATAGATACGCAAAACTTTGAACAGCGAAAAAGCCGACAGGGAACTCCACGCTTTGCACTGGTAGGATATACCAATGCAGGCAAATCGACATTGATGAATGCATTTACCAATGCCGGTGTTTATGTGGAAGATAAGTTGTTTGCAACTCTTTCCACAGTCGTTAGGCAAATAAATCTGCCAAGTGGCAAGATTGGTTTACTTAGCGATACAGTTGGGTTTATTCGTAATCTACCTCACCACCTTGTTGCTTCGTTCCGATCTACGCTTGCCGAAGCGTCGGAAAGTGATGTTATTTTAATCGTTATCGATTCGTCGGATAATAACTTTAGCAAACAAATTCAGACTGTTGTGGATACTTTGTACGATTTGAATATAAAAGAAAAGCCTATTATCTATGTATTTAATAAAATCGATAAATTGGAACATTTGGAGCATATAAAGCAGATAAAAGGAGAATATCCAAATGCAGTATTCATTTCAGCAAAGAAAAATATGAATATTTCGGAATTATTAAATCAAATGGAAAAAGAATATGATAGATTGAGTAATTATCTTGAATTATTTATTCCTTATGAGAAAAATTCCGAATTGAATAAAATCTATAGTATTTGCAAAGTTATCGAGAGGAAGGATACAGACGACGGGACTATTTTAAGAATTAATTTCCAAACTGAATTGGATAGTCATATCCGCAATTTATTTGGTCAATATATTTCAACCGAACGGCTTTCCGGGGGATATGTTAAACTTGATACGGTGTAGAACATTTTCGATTTTTGAAAGAAGTAACTTAGGCGTGAAGGGTTTTACCACATAATCATGAACATTGTACTTTACTGCTTCAATTATGCTTTCTTTATCATTCATTGATGTGAGCATTATAACGGGTAAGTCTTTTGTTTCGGGATTAGCTCTAAGGAATTTAACCAAAGTGATACCATCCATAACAGGCATAAGCCAATCTGTAATTAAAAATTCAATTTTACTATCTGGATTCACAATAAGCTCCAGTGCTTCCTCTCCATTGGTTGCCTGCAGCAAATCTGTATAACCAACCGACTTCAGAGTGTTGACTATCAGCCTTCTCATTACTAGCAAATCTTCAACTACTAGAATCCTCATTTTGGTTAGTTACTCCAATTTATTATTTTTGTATTAATGCAATTAAATTATTTTTCACAAAATTAAAAAAAATGATGAAAATATATTCAAATAAAAAAATATATTTTATAAAACAGTCATTATCTGATTTTTGTGAGTTATTTACGACAAATGACTTTTCAAATTTTTTTTTAAAAGAAAATCAAATAAATGCAATTTTTATAAGATCAAATGAAACAATCACACATCAACTTCTTGATGGAACAAATGTGGAATTTATAGCAACTGCTACTTCTGGAACAGACCATATCGAGTCGGGCATTCAGCATTATTACGCACCAGGGAGTAATGCCAATTCTGTTGCAGAATATGTTATTTTTTCGTTATGTAAATATTTAAATATTATATGTGAAAAAACTACCAACAAGAGAATTGGGATTATTGGATATGGAAATATCGGTAGATTAGTTGCATATTATTGCCATCAATTGGGATTTCAAATTTTCGTTAATGACCCTCCTTTAAAGGATATCCGATACGACTTTCCAAAATATATTACTTATTCCGAGATAGAAGACATTTTCGAAAATTGCCACATAATTACAAATCATGTGCCGCTAACCAAATCGGGAAATTATCCCACATTCAATCTAATTGACAGATACTTACTTAAATTAATTCCCGAAAACTCTCTATTTATTCATACATCACGAGGGAGTATAGTTAATCAAAATGATCTGACTCAAGAATTTAATAACAAAAAGGTATTTTTGGCAATCGATGTTTGGGAAAACGAACCATACTTCGATTTGGAATTGGTAAAAATGGCAATGCTTGCCACACCTCACGTTGCCGGATATTCCTATGACGGGAAAATAAAAGCATCTAAACAAGTGCTGCAACATTTTGCGAATCATTTTGGGATTGATGTCGATTTCACAATATTAAATAATGAATTGGCAAAAAACAAAAGCATCTCTATTAATGATTTTAAAAATATCCACGAACTATGCAATGCTCTCGATAACGTTCGGAAATTTAGTGAGGATAATATTGATTTTTCGAAATTCGAGATTAATGACAAAGACCAAATAAAATCCTATTTCATCGAATTCCGAACAAACTATCCTAATCGCAGCGAGGTTCTTATGTTACCTAGCGAAACTGAAATTATTCATTAACATCTTTGAATTACATACTAAATTCTTATTAATTTTGTAATTTAAAATAAACAGCGAAATCGAAATGGGACAAACATTAGTCCAAAAAATTTTAGCAAAAGCTACTGGACAAAATTATGTTGAAATCGGTGATGTGGTCGAACCAAAAGTTAGTTTGGCGATGTCGCACGAAAATGCAGCATTGGTAATAAACCAATTCAAGCAGATTTTCGAAGGATTGGATTTTCCACTCAAAGTATGGGATCCATCAAAAATTGCTATAATATTCGACCACCGTGTTCCTGCCGAGAGCAGAAAAACTGCAACAAATCAGAA
>CAYOPF010000077.1:0-14095 GCA_964405755.1 uncultured Chloroherpeton sp. | reverse complement strand
ATACGATTTGTTCGGAACTCAACGTGGTCAACAAGGTCAAGCATACGATATTGGCGCTATTGAATTCAATGGCATCCCTTACTTGGTTGATTTACAACCTTACGGTATTGTTAAGGAAGGCGTTCGCAGAGAAGCTCCAAATATGCCATTCTCCGATGGATATTACGAAATGGTAGGCGGCGCTACCAATTTTGAAGCTGTAATTTACAATGGTGGATCGAACACTCAAAACCAAGTTCCAGTAGCTTTGGAAATTTCAGTTGAAAATCCTGATGGAACTTTTGGTTCAATAATTACAGATACTAAATACATTAGTTCATTCACACCAGCAACATTCTCAATAGTTGATTATAAATTGAACGATGGTGTAGGGGTTGAATTCAAACCAATGAGCTACTACGATTTAAACAAAGAAAGAGCTAAACAAGGACTAACACAGTATTCAATTCCAGATCAATTCAAACCAATGGCTGCTAATGTATCACCTCTTTATAGATTAAAGATATCTACACCATTGGATGAAAACAACAATAATAACTCATATATTGTTGACTTCCGCTATTATGTGAAGAGAACTCCATTTGGTTTGATGACAGTTGGTACAAGCGACTTGACAGACATTGCAACTACAAATGTTGATGAGATTGCAAGAAAAGCAAACTTAACAAGTTTGAATTCTGCTCTAAAAGATATAGGTGCATACAATGATTACAATACTGGTCGATTTGATATAGATTATTTATATCTACCAGGTTGGAATGCTCGTAGCTTTAATTTTGTTCCTTATAACACAGTTATTTGGTCCGATGGCGATTACGAAAAGACAGGTACCAATATGAATATCTATCAATTCGACGCATTAAGCGAGTTCTTGCAAAGTGGTTCAAGCAGTTTAAAGAAAAACTTAATTATGGCTTCGCAAGAATTAGCAAGAATCAATCGCCAATACTATGGTCAATCATTCTTCAATAACTACATGAGATTGAATAATAATTATCCTTCAAATCCATTTGGTTTAAATGGTAATTACGACCAGAACACAATCAAAGGTGTTAATATTGCAAAGAATTATGAATTCTTAGTTCGTACTACAACTTTAAACGGTGACGAATATCCAAAACCAGGTTTGTTGCAAATCATCGATGATAAGAATCAAGCCAAGATTGGATTTATCTACACTAAATTAGAACAAGGAAAGAACGGCGAAAACGATTCTCAACCATATCCAAATAGCGAAAGAATCATGAGTGTTGTAGCTAACACAATTGAATACAATGCAATTTACTTAGCATTGGATTGGCGTCACTTTGCAAAACCTCAGGACTTATTGCGTGGTGTATTAGACTTCTTAGATCATAATGATGGCTATGTTCTTCCAGTTGATTTAGTTAACTTTGAAGCAAATCAAGCTGGTAAGAGAGTAGATATTTCCTGGATGACTTCGCAAGAAATGAACTCTGCTAAATTCGATATAGAAAAAGCATTCGACAACAATTCATTTGCTAAGATTGCAGAAGTTCCTGCTAAGGGCACTTCCCACGACTTAGCTAAATATGGTCCAGTTAACGACTTTAATGTTGAATTTGGTAAATCATATACTTACCGCTTAAAGATGATTGACAAAGATGGTAGCTTCAACTATAGCGACACAAGAACTGTTGTGTTGCAAGGCGAAGTTGGTTTAATCCAATTAGGAGAAATATTGCCAAATCCAAGCTCAACTGAAAGTAAATTGTCATTGTCGTTGTCGAACACAACTGATATGACTATTGAAATATTCAATATGGCTGGTACAAAAGTTATGACAATTGTCAATGGAACTAAGAATTCAGGTACCTACGATTTGATAATCCCAACTCGTGATCTTGCACAAGGTTCCTACACAATCATCCTAACTGCTGGTGATGTTGTAATTACTCGTCAATTGAATGTTGTGAAGTAAACCAAAATCTCATAAATTATAAAAAGCTGTCTCCAAGACAGCTTTTTTTTGCTTTTTTGTTTAGATTCAATATGTTTTATAAGGAAACGTCATAATTTAGGTTAAACTAAAAGATACTACTATGAAATATACTATATTATTTATTTTTTTATTACTTTTATTTAAAAATGTAGAAAGTCAAGAATTACAAATTCGTGATATAGTAACCGGACTGGACACACCTTGGGAAATATTATGGGGTTCTGATAACCATATATGGTTGACTGAAAGATTTGGCAGAATTTCGAGATTAAACCCTGAAACTGCAGAGTTACAAGAATTGATAAAACTGGGAGATGTATTTGAGGATGGTGAACGTGGATTAATGGGAATGGCTTTACACCCCGATTTCATCAACAATCCAACCGTTTACACAATATATACTTATAAAGGTAGTTCCGAAGCAACATTTATCAAATTGATTAGTCTGAATTTTGATGGAAAAAAGTTGCATTCTCCAAAAACAATTTTTGACAGCATTCCTGGAGCTTGGAATCACGATGGGGCGCGTTTGTGGATTGATGACGATTTAACAATATTTATGTCGATGGGTGATGCCGCTGTGCCTAATAGATCCCAACAAATGAATTCATTAAACGGAAAAATATTGCGAATGAATATTGATGGAACTGTTCCACCGGACAATCCATTCCCTAATAGTTATGTATGGTCGTTGGGGCATCGTAACCCGCAAGGCTTAGTTAAATATGATGGGGTATTATACAGTTCAGAACACGGAGCAAATACTGATGATGAATTAAATATCATATTAAAAGGTCGAAATCATGGATGGCCAATCGTGGAAGGTTTTTGTGATAAAACTTCAGAAAAGACATTCTGCGAACAAAATAAAGTTGTCGAACCAATTGTGGCATGGACTCCAACTATTGCAGTTGCTGGAATTGACATTTACATGCACAATTTAATTCCTGAGTGGAATAATTCAATTCTTGCTGTAGCACTTAAATCAGCTGTATTAGTGCAAAACAAATTGTCCGAAGATCGGACTAAAGTAATTTCGCAAACCAAATATTTTGAAAATCAATTTGGAAGATTAAGAGATTTATGTATTTCGCCAGATGGAAGAGTTTTTATCGCCACAAGTAATAAAGATGGCCGGGGAAACCCAAAACCTCAAGATGACCGAATAATAGAAATTAAGCCTAAATATTTAAATGTAAATGAGAATAATGAATCCAACATATATTACGAGAAAGATATAAACGGTATCTTGAGAGTGAATATAGCAAATGAGTTTACAAGTGTTAATGTCTATGATTATTTAGGTAACATAATTAATCCAGTCAACAAAGACACCAATAACATTTATTATCAATTGCCAAAGGGGTTATATTTAATTCAGGAAGTCAAAAACAATAAATCAAAATTTCATAAGTTTATTAATATCTAATCGGCTTAAATAAAAGTTTTTTTACTCGCTTTCCACTCTTCGTACTTCTGAAATAAATTTCAGAATCAGTTTTTCGATTCCTGCTCGGAGAGTCATCAGCGAAAGCGGACAATCTCGGCAATTACCAGTTAAAGAAAGGACTAAAGTTTGAGTTTCTTGCTCAAATCGAACAAATTCCACACCTCCTCTATCTTTGGCAAGGTAAGGACGGATTTTTTGCAATACTTCTTCTACTTTATTTTCGAAATCATCCATAATTGTATTTGGAATAGAAAACAAAATTATACAAATTTTGCTAATTTTGATATTTAAAATAAAACAAAATGGCAAAAGTAATAATTACAGGTGGGGCTGGATTTTTAGGCTCCCATCTATGCGACCGATTTATTGCCGAAGGTGACAAAGTTGTTTGTATCGACAATCTAATAACTGGCTCCGCCGACAATATTGCACATCTGTTCGGTAATCCAAATTTTCAATTCATCCATCACGATGTAACCAATTACATTTACGTACCCGGAGAAGTCGATTATGTTCTTCATTTTGCTTCACCTGCATCTCCTATCGACTATTTGCAGCTACCAATACAAACCTTAAAAGTTGGATCATTGGGAACTCATAAAGCTCTTGGACTGGCGAAAGCAAAAAATTCCCGTTTTCTGATTGCAAGTACCAGCGAAGTTTATGGCGATCCGCTGATTCATCCTCAAACCGAAGATTACTGGGGAAATGTGAATCCAATTGGATTACGTGGTGTATATGACGAAGCAAAACGATTTGCAGAAGCAATGACAATGGCTTATCACAGGTACCATAATGTTGACACTAGGATTGTCCGAATTTTTAATACCTACGGTCCCCGCATGAGAATTCACGATGGTAGGGCAATTCCTGCATTCATTACTCAAGCACTCAATAACGAGGATGTAACTGTTTTTGGTGATGGCTCGCAAACCCGTTCAGTTTGTTATGTGGACGACGAAATCGAAGGCATTTTTAGGCTCTTGATGTCCGATATTACTACTCCTACCAACATTGGTAACCCCGATGAAATTTCGATGCTTGATCTAGCAAAAGAAATTATTGAACTTACAAATTCAAAAAGCAAAATCGTTTTCAGAGAACTCCCAGAGGATGACCCAAAGGTTCGTCAGCCCGAAATAGCAAAAGCTAGAGAAATTTTGAAATGGGAACCCATGTATAATCGTCTGGAAGGGTTGAAAAAAACTATACAGTATTTTAAAGATAAATTGGAGTTAATTTAAATGGTTTTAGATAAAATTAAATCCCAAATTTTGGAAATTAAAGACATTGATTTGGGTAAAAATTTAAATGAATTGGATGCGCTTAAAGTTTTTGAATTGCGAGAGGACAAGCTATTTATTCAAATAGAAATAGTTCCTCCAATTCATATTATCGAGGGAGAAATTCGCAATAAGGTTTCGGATATCATTAACGAAATTGAAAAGAATGTGGAATGGGAATTGCAAATTGATGAAGTAAATATTCCTTTGTCGCCTCGTAAATTTTTAAAAGAAGTAAAGCATATTGTTGCTGTTGCCGCAGGCAAAGGTGGAGTAGGGAAGTCTGCAGTAGCTTCGAACCTTGCTGCAAGTTTGGCAAGTTCTGGTGCTAAAGTAGGATTGGTTGATGGCGATATATACGGACCAAGTCAACCAACAATTTGGGGAATGAAGGACGCAAAATTGCCCGCAATGCCAGCTCCCGATGGAAGTACTATAGTCTTTCCAGCCGAAAAATTTGGTGTTAAAATTGCCTCGATGGGATTTCTAATGAAAGAGAACGAAGCTGCTATTGTTCGGGGTCCAATTTTAGCAGGTTATTTACAAATGCTGATTGAACAAATAGAATGGGGCGAATTGGATTTTCTGGTGTTCGATCTACCGCCCGGCACTGGCGATATACAACTTACCTTGACGCAGCAAACTCCACTTACTGGTGCCGTAGTAGTTACTACTCCTCAGGAAATTTCGGTAATTGATGTGAGAAGAAGCGTTAAAATGTTCGAGAAAGTTAAAGTGCCTGTCATTGGAATTATCGAAAATATGAGTTATTTTATTCCACACGATGCACCCGAGAAGAAGTACTACATTTTCGGTCAGGGTGGTGGACGCCGTATTGCCGATGAGTCGAATGTCCCATTTTTAGGCGAAATCCCCTTACTCGAGAAGTTCCGCGAAACCAACGATAATGGAATTCCTTTTGTATTAAATCACGAATCGGGAATTTATGGGGCACAAATTCACGAAATAGTTGCCAATATTGTTCAGGAAATCAGAAAGATTAATTATCAAAAAATTAATACATCCGAACTTAGCATCGAATTATAAAAATTTATAAACAAAATAAAAAACCTTCAGAAAGTATTTACATTCGGAAGGTTTAGATTTTTATGTGTATATCAAAAAAGTTACTTTTTTGCTTTTCTTTCGGCATCTGCAACAGCGATTGCAGTCATATTTAAAATATCATCAATATCGTCGCCGCGTTGAAGAACGTGAACAGATTTGGTTAATCCAAGCAAAATAGGGCCAATTATTCTTGCTCCTCCAATTGAATAAAGTAATTTATAGGCAATGTTGCCTGCATCAAGATTGGGGAAGATCAAAATATTTGGTTCGTTTTCTTGTAATGGCGAGAATGGGAAAGTGTCTCCAAGGATTTTTTTGTCCATAGCAACATTTGCCTGGATTTCGCCATCAACAATTAATTCTGGTTTACGATCTTTGATAATTTTGAGAGCTTTACGAACTTTTTCGGCAGAATCTCCCTTGGCAGAGCCAAAATTGCTGTAAGAAAGCAATGCCACACTTGGAATAATATCGAAAATCGAAACGAAATTAGTTGCCTGAATTGTAATATCAGCTAATTGATTGGCGGTTGGGTCGATATTAACGGTTGTATCAGCAAGGAAGTAAGTTTTTCCTTTTATCGAAACTATGTATAAACCAGAAACAACTTCGTATTTGCTATCTTTACCGATTATTTCCAAAGCAGGGCGAATTGTTTCGGGGTAGTGGTAACCCAATCCAGAAAGCATAGAGTCGGCATCGCCCATTCTAACCATCATTGATGCAAAATGGTTTGGGCTTCGAAGCATTGCTGCAGTGGCATTTTCTTTTGTAATACCTTTGCGATTTCGTAACTGATAGTATTCATTTATGTATGTATCGAGATTAGTACACATTTTTGGATTAATTAGCTTTATTCCATCAAGCGAAATGTTATTGCTTTGTGCGACCTGGTTAATTCTTTCTTCGTTTCCTATAAGAATTGGTTTTGCTAAACCACGTTCGTGAGCCATAACAGCAGCTTTGATAATTTTGGGATTATCGCCTTCAGCATAAACAACTGATTTCGGATGTTGAGCAGCCTTTTGAGTTAATGAAGCCATAATAGACATTGAGCGACCCATTCTAATATCGAGTTGAGCACGATAGGCATCGAAATCAGCAATAGGTTTGCGAGCAACGCCCGATTCCATTGCAGCTTTGGCAACAGCAGGAGCAACCCAAGTGAGCACTCTTGCATCAAAAGGTTTTGGAATGATGTATTCATTACCAAATGTCAAATCAATTCCCCCATAAGCAGCTTTAACTGATTCGGGAACTGGTTCTTTTGCAAGATTCGCTAACGCATAAGCAGCAGCTCGTTTCATTTCTTCGTTAATTTTTGTAGCATGAACGTCCAATGCTCCACGGAAAATAAAAGGAAATCCTAAAACGTTGTTTACCTGATTTGGATAATCGGAACGACCTGTTGCCATAATTACATCTGGACGTGCTTCTACTGCATCATCGTAAGTAATTTCTGGATCTGGGTTGGCCATGGCAAAAATAATTGGTTTATCTGCCATCGATTTCACCATTTCTTTTGTTACTGTGTTGGCAACTGATAATCCAACAAAAACATCAGCTCCAGCAAATGCCTCTTCCAATGTTCTAAGGTCAGTTACGATTGCAAATTCTTCTTTAAATTCATTCATACCTTTTGTACGACCTTTGTAAAGCACACCAGTAGTATCGCACATAATAACATTTTTGGGATCAATTCCTAATGAAATGTGGAATTTAGCACATGCAATTCCTGAAGCACCAGCACCATTATATACAACTTTCACTTTGCTAATATCTTTACCAACCAATTCCAATGCATTCAGTAATGCAGCACCACTTATAATTGCTGTGCCGTGTTGGTCGTCGTGGAATACTGGAATATCCAATCTTTCCTTTAATGTGTTTTCGATGAAGAAACACTCGGGTGCTTTAATGTCCTCTAAGTTAATTCCACCAAAAGTAGTTGAGATTGCTTCGCAAATTTGAACCATTTTTTCTTGGTCAAGTTCATTCACTTCAATATCAAAAACATCAATATCAGCAAATTTCTTGAACAATACTCCTTTTCCTTCCATAACGGGTTTGCCTGCTGCAGCACCAATGTTGCCCAATCCTAATACTGCTGTTCCATTGGATATTACTGCAACTAAATTACCTTTTGCAGTATATTCAAATACTTTTTCAGGTTCCTTTTCGATAGCCAAACAGGGTATTGCCACACCAGGTGAATAAGCTAAAGATAAGTCCCATTGAGTTTCACATGGTTTTGTAGTAATTACTTCAATTTTCCCTTTCCTACCAGTGCTATGATAATTAAGGGCATCCTCTTCACGAATTTTCATTGTTATTCCTCATTTTATTAAAACAAAAAAGGGTGTCTATTTATACTGGCGCAGCCATTCCAATCTGTCTTGTAAATCTGCAACAGGAACAAGGAGTTTTTCCTTTGGAAGAATTGCATCTTCCTGACTTGTGAAAACAAGTTCGTAATCTTTGCCCATCACTATTGCTTCTTCGGGGCATACTTCCTCGCAATATCCACAAAATATGCATCGAAGCATATTAATTTCGAATAATTTTGGAAAACGTTCCTTTTCTCTGTCAGTTTCTCCAGCTTGAACTTCGATAGCTAATGCTGGACAAACCCTTGAACATAACCCACAGGCTACGCAACGTTCACCATCTTCCTCGAGTACCAAAACTGGACGTCCACGGAAAGAAGGACTAGGGGTCATTTTTTCTTCGGGATAGGAACGAGTGAACTTAGGTTCGAACATTGCTTTGAATGTCGAAGCCATACCTTTTGCAATTTCGGGTAAATAAAGTTTTTCCCAAAAATTTAATCTATCTGATGCAATATTTTCTTTTATATTCATAATTGGCCTATTTAACTAATAATACAACAAGCGAGGTTGCAATAAAATTTACTATCGAAAGTGGAAGCAGAACTCTCCATCCTAAATTCATTAACTGGTCGTATCTAAATCTTGGTATTGTCCATCTAATCCAAATAACAACACAAATTAGAAAATAGATTTTAAACACAAACACTAAAAATTGAAATATTGCTAATTGCCAAGTACCGGATTGCAAACCAATGATTGCGGGATCGAAAGGTAAAGTCCATCCACCGAGGAAAAGCAATGTTACGATGGCGGCCGCTGTCGCCATATTTGCATATTCTGCAAGGAAAAACATTCCAAAACGCATACCTGTATATTCGGTGTTGTATCCTGAAACAAGTTCTTGTTCTGCTTCTGGCAAATCGAATGGTGCACGATTAGTTTCTGCTAATGATGTTATGAAAAAAATGATGAAACCAATAGGTTGTATAATTATATTCCAACGCAAACCATTCCAGTTGCTATATTGTTGGTTTACTATTTCAGAAAGCGAAAAGGAACCAGAAATCACAATTACTGATAAAATTGCCAAACCCATAGATAGCTCATAGGAAATCATTTGGGCAGAAGAACGTAATCCACCCATCAATGAGTATTTATTGTTGGACGACCAACCTGCCAAAGCAATTCCATAAACTCCAACTGAGGTTAATGCTAAAATGAAAAGTATTCCTACGTCTGCTTGGGGAGCCAAGCCCATTTGAATAACTTTATCACCAATCAAGAAAGGGTCTCCTAAAGGGATTACACCATAAACACTTAGAGCTATGCCTAATGTGATAACAGGTGCAACGCCATGAAAAAACTTATTTGCTCCTTTGGGTAAAATATCTTCTTTCATAAAAAGCTTAAACACATCAGCAAATGGTTGGAGTAAACCAAAAGGTCCCACACGATTTGGACCAATTCTAAATTGCATCCATGCCGAAATTTTTCTCTCTAAATATACTGATATAGCCGCCGAAACAAGCAATAAATTAATAATTATGATTGCTTTTATTAATGCTTCGATAATAATCCAAATTAATTCGTTCATTGTTTCTTCTTAAGTTGTTATCAATCAGGTTTCATATAATGAGATACATAATTTACAAGTACTTCGTCTGGTCGATTGGCTCGTCCCAAAACAAGTCCTTGATGTTTGTCGATTAATTCGTAATTCATTCCATGGAAAGGATGCAACTGCTTAGAGATTTCGTTAAATACATCGTTAGCAGTATTAAAGTGCCACGCAGCACCCATAGAGTTTGCGATTTGAGTGATTATTTTCCATCCAGGTTTGCAATCTCGGTGTTCTTTCTGAGTCCAATGGTCATTGTGAGAGCCGAATTTATCAAGTCTGCTCATTTTCATTCCCATTCGATGTAAATTTTCTTTAGTAACTACAGCTGGGGTAAAGTGCTGAACTCTACCGTCGATGTTCGTAAAAGTACCCTCGACTTCGGCAAAGGATGATAGAGCAAAAGTAACATCTGCTAACTCGGTTAACTTGCTATGGTTGGAGCAAATTGTAATTAAACATTCAAGTTTATCGAATGACCTGAGCAATTCGGGTTGGTCGAGCAAATCATCGTTCATGACAATTACACATTTGATATGTTTTGTATCAATTTCCTTACGTAGCTGATTTACATCAAAACCATCTTGGATAGGCATAATTCCGATTTCGCGGGCACCAGTAGTATTAGGTGTTATATCTTTCTGTTTAAGAAAATCATCAGCAAAACTTTCGTCAATCCTTGAAATAAAATCAAAATGTTTTGTTTTTAGAACAGTTTTTGCAAATTTTTGTAACACAAACAAATCTTCATTAGTAGAATAAGGCGAACCAATCACCATTACTTCACTAGATTTGAATTTATGTAAATTTTCAATTGTGTATGATTTTGCTTCTTCGAAAGATACTTTTTTGATTGAATTATCAGTTTTTATTTGATTGGATGTAACACGGTTTTCGTTAACATTAGGAAATGTAGTCAATCTGCCATGGTCGCACAACCAGTATCGATTAACGAACATATTTGTATTAGGTTGTAATCTTAAAATTTCATTATTACGAATACCAATTTTGGTGTTGCATCCTTTAGCACATCCAGTACAAATTGATTCGGTAAAGCTCATTTCCCAAACACGTGTTTTAAAACGAAAGTCCGCACTGGTAAGGGCACCAACCGGGCAAATTTCTATTACATTCATTGAGTAATCATTGTCGAATTTGGTTCCCTCGAACAATTCTATAGTTACGTGGTCGCCTCTGTTAACAAAAGTAAGAACGTCTTGCTTGGCAACCTCTTTAGCATAGCGGATACAGCGAGAACAAGAAATGCATCTTTCTGCATCATAAATAACGTTGGGTCCCCATTCTATCCGTTTTGGTTTATGATTTTTTTGCTCAAGAAATCTACTCTCTCCATTAGAATGATTGAATGCATATTCTTGCAATTTGCATTCACCGGCTTCATCGCAAATAGGACAATCCAATGGATGATTAATTAATAAAAATTCCATTACAGCTTCTTGTGCATTTTGGACTTTATTGTTAGCAAGTCTTACAAACATTCCATCCGAAACTTGTGTGGAACATGCGATTTGAAGTTTCGGGAACCATTGTATTATAGGAGTTCCATCGTCGGTTAATTCAAAATTGCCATTTGGCAATCGTTTTTGCATACCCACTTCAACGAGACACATTCTGCAATTACCTGCAACGCTCAATTCGGGATGCCAACAAAAATGGGGGATGTCAATTCCATTTTGGATTGCAACTTCAATTATAGTTTTTCCAACTTCCGAGGTTATTATTTTGCCATCTATATTTATCTGAGGCATTTAACTTCTCCTTTCATGTACAAATTCAGATAAGTACTTTTTTTCAGAATTAATAAAAGTAAAATTGCAAAATACAAATTTTTTTGTAAAGTTTAAACTTAAAATATCAAGTAATTTAAAGTATTTCTGCCATTCTCCATAAATTTTGGCAAGGAAAATTATTCTCGTAGAGTGATTTTGATAGAATAACCGAGTCTAACCTTTTGTTATTTAATTGGTTTAACTTCTGAAATCCCATATAATCTGGAACTCCACAAAATAGTGTTACTTTTCCATCAAAAATATTCAAAACTCTTTCTAATTTTGATAAATCAGCATATTTCATATTACCAATCCAATCCATATCGCCATATATCAACCTTGTACCACCAAGCATCTGAATCTTCTCAATATATTCGTCCAAAGATATATTTGTATTGTTGCCCCAGTATGTGATATAGTTGTCTTTAACAATTGCATAAAAATTAATTCTAGAGGCTGTATATTTATTAATCAAATATTTTACATCATCTTCGTGATTAATAGCAAAACGGCAAATTGCCACACGATGCACGCCTTGATTTAGGAACAATTCACATTCTTCAATCGATGTCGAAAATGATGTGAGGATGATTGGTATGTCCATACATTCGATAATATCCAGAATTTTTTGTTTAGTCAGGGAATTTGGTTCTCCGTCAAGATCACTTATATATAAAGAACGTGCGTTTTCGCTTCGCCATAATTTACAAAGATCAGTGGGATTATCTTGAAATTCTTCGTAAAGGAACTCAAATCCTTCTTCGGATTTAATTCTCTGTACAACCTTTCCTTCTTTTATGTCCAGTGCAGGGATTATAAGCATAATAATTTATTTCATAAATTTTTGTAATGCTAATTTAATAATTTCTTCGGTTGTATTAATATTTGTATTGGATTTTAGTAGTTCAGCAACCATCTTTTCTGAAACTTGGCGAGTGTATCCAAGTACTATCAAAGCCTCTATAGATTCATCTCTCAGCGAATTTTGAGTTGACGATTCTGATAAATCAAAGTTTGCCTTTGATTTTATTTTGTCCTTCAATTCAAGAATAATTCTTTCGGCAGTTTTGGGTCCTATACCTGGGATTTTTTTAAGCAACCGCAAGTTATTTTGTTGTATTATTTCGACTAAATTGTCGGACTGGATTGAGGAAAGAATTGAAATTGCACTTTTGGGCCCAATTCCGTTGACCGTTAAGAGTAATTTGAAAAGCTCACGTTCGTTACTATCATAAAAACCAAATAGATTCAATGAATCTTCCCGAGTTATAAGTATTGTGTTAAGTTTTACAACTTCACCAATCTGGGGTAGTTTCTCGTAGGTATTCACACTATGAAAAACCAGAAAGCCAACCGAATTGACTTCTATAATGCTTTCGGTTGGCTTTTTTTCTGTAATTATACCTTTTAAAGTGTGAATCATTTTCTATATCTTTTGAAACTTGAGTGTGTAATTTTTCTTGTTGATAGTTAAATTTATAAAATAAGTACCGTTTGGAATATTATTTAAGTTTATTTTGATATTATTCAAATAACTATGTTCTTTGGAATAATGAATCTTGCCTTGAATATCGATGACTTGTAAGTCAATTGTTTGACCATTAATGGAATTTGGGATAAAAATATCAAATATACCGTTGTTCGGATTTGGTGTTATTTCGATGCCAAAATTTTCGGCAGCAAAATAACTCACACTGTTAACTTTAAATTCAAGAGTTTCCGAAATCGTTCCGCAGCCACCCTCATTGACAACTTCTACTTGATAATTCCCATCACCAATTTCAAAAATATTGAGAATTTTTCCGTTCTGGCCTGTAATTTCCTTTCCATCTTTGAACCATTTGAAAGTAGTACCATCAACAGAACTTATTAAATTATTTCCTTCTTGTTTAATAGTCGGGACTGGAGGATAATCGTATAGCTTTATTTCAATCTCAGCAGTCGAAACGCAACCATAAGTTGTTGTTCCTTCGACAGAATATGTACCAGGGCTTTTAACAAGGATTTTTCTCTCGGTTTCTCCCGTACTCCACTTATATGTTTCGAATCCAAAAGGTGCTCTCAATTCAAGTGAATCTCCATCCCCACAAAGTGAAAATCTTTTGGTTGATGATGTTAAGTTCAATTCTTTATTTTCATACACATTTACTTGAACTGCTCCGGATTTAGCCGTACATCCATCTTTGGAACTAATTATTACGCTGTATGTACCAGTTTGTTTAATCACAAGTCTTCTTTCTTTACTACCATTGGACCAAACAAAATCATCATAATTACCAATTAGTTCGACGATAACGCTGTCGCCATCGCATAAATTTGTTTTTCCTATAACGTTAACTGTTGGTTCACTTAAGTTACAATCTAAAGCATCAATTTCCCAAATGCCCTTTCCGTAAGTAGCTGCCCTTAGTTTTATCGGATTTGTGTAAACAAATTCCAATTCCATTACTATCAAATTAGGAAGTTGGTCGCCAAATCTTTCCCAATAACCTGACCCATAATCGCTAAAATATACACCGATATCAGTACCGACGTAAATTCTGTCAGGTGAATTCTTCTGATAGGCGATAGTGTTTACAGGTACATTTGGTAG
>CAYOPF010000076.1:0-14113 GCA_964405755.1 uncultured Chloroherpeton sp. | reverse complement strand
TTCAGCATCTAATAAGCATTTTAGTACATGATCGCAAGTGGTTTCAACATATCATTTTTAAAACCCAAACCTAAAAGATGTTTATTAAAATCAATATTGTATCCTAAGCTACCTTTCAGAATTCTGATGGGCTTGGTTTTCAACTTTTCAGCGTTTGATTTAAAGAATTCCCAAGGAGAATTATCTTTAAAGTAAATGGAGTCTCCATCAAATATTTCAAGCCAGACTTTGTTATGAAATTTAATCATTCCATCTACATTCAAGAATGCACCATCATATGCAATCAAAGAGCAAAATAAATCAGGATACTTCGAGAAAATCTTTGAAGCACCAAAACCACCCATAGAGAAACCTTGAATTGCTAGACAATTTTCCTTCACTCGGTAATTGCTTTTTAAATATGGAATTAGTTCCTTTATCAGATTGGATTCTGCAGGTTTGTCTGAATTTTTGCTGTCGCTCCAGAAAGCATCATTAAAACCATCAGGAAATACTATTATCACTTTACTGATCAAGTCTTTATACAGAGCTATTTCATAGTTAGCAGGTACTTCCTTAATCTGATTACCATTATATGTCCCACCAATACCATGAAGATGAAAGATTAAGGGATAACCGGATGTTTCGCTTTCATAATTTGGCGGCAAGTAAATAGCATAAGGTATTTCTTTTCCAGTAATATTTGAAACAAACTTGGCTTGTAACACCTTACCATCTAAACCAAAATTATTTTGAAATGAAAAAATCAGAATAAAAAAAGTTATAATAATTCTCACCTCATCACCATAAATACTTTAATTGAATATTCTTCATTACTGATTAGTTTAATAAAGTATGTTCCTTGATTCAAATTTGAAACATCTACTTGATGATTCTTTAATAAGTCTCTTTTAGTGATATTTCCGTATATATCAACTATTTCATAACTGAAAGGAAAGAACAGACTTTCATTGTAATCAATATTTAATATGGAATTTGTTGGATTAGGATAAATATTTATTCCATCATATAATTTATGTGTTTCCTCAACTGAAGTGGCTATTTCACGGTTTGAATAATATATTTCAATATCCCCGGTTCGTAAATCTGCCCAAGTTGAATGCATTGAATTGTCTGACATAGCTACACCAATGAATGAATTTCCTTTCGGAAGATTGAGATAAGGAGATGAAATTGTACTCATCATTTTATTTGGTGCAAAATTTTCCCCACCATCTGTTGATATTGTAGAAAAAATATCAAAATTAACAGTATCACCCATTCCGCTAAGTCTTCTATCTCTCCAAGCAATAGCCAAATTTCCGTTCAAAGAATAATTCATCCATACTTGATCTTGCTGAATGCCATTTTTCGTAGAATCGTCATTTACTCTTAAAGGTAACGTCCAGGTTTTACCGTAATCTGTAGATCTTTTCAGAAAAACATCAGCATCGCCATACCGCTAATCAATCCAAGTAAATGCTACATTCCCATTTCGATAGGCATCAGCGGAAATACAATATGCTTTAGCGAAGTCGCCTGTATTAGCTTTTAAATAAAAAGCATTAGTGATTACTCCTCTTTGAAATGTATTTCCCAAATCATTTGTCGTTGCGTAATAAATTCTTACTACTTTACTCGCAGTAGTATCGTAAGTATGATATGCAATATATGCAGTTCCATCTGCACCAACAGAGATTGCGGGATATGATTTTGTCATTAGTCCTACGGTGTATTCAGCATTATCAATTTGCTTAATATCAGACCAAGATTTACCATTATTAGTCGAAGTTTTGAGATAAATATGATGCTGTCCAATGTACCAATAAGCTGACATAGCAGTTAAATAAATTGCTCCATCATTTTTACCTCCGCTATTGTCAAGAGCAATCCAAGGTCTATCAATGGGCAAATCTGGCTTATCCTTCATATCGAAAACATTAACGGGTTCTGACCAATTTTTACCACCATCAGAAGATGATACAACATAAATAGCTCCTGCTGTATCTGGAGTTTGCCTAAAGTTAATATAAGATAAAAAAGCAATTTCGTATCTATTAAATGCAATTGAAACATCAGCAGAACCATTCAAAATAGTGTCATGCGGCATAAATTGAATATCGCTCCAAGTATTGCCTTCATCGAAGGATGATTTTACCGCTATCCAAACCTTGCCATCTAAGCGACCTCTCATCCATCCGGCAATTATATTTTTTGGATTAGTAGGATTTACCGCAATATAAGGCTCACCATCGAAACCACCCAAATTGGATAGGTTCAAGTTTTCAGCTTTTAAAGTTTAAGCAGAAAGAATTAATAAAAATATTAAATGTAAAATTTTCATCTCACTACAACGAATTTTTCTGAATAATTTCCAAATTTAATGAAATACAAACCTATTGGCAAGTGCGAAATACCAATTCTTAGTCCCTCGCCTGTTGGGATTTGGGTTGGGGTGAGGTCGATCACACATTCTCCGAATGTGTTGTAGATTTTTATTTCAGAAATCCCTTTGCCTTTGGCATCCCCCTTTATAAAGGGGGAAAACGAGTTGTGTGAGTAGGGGGATTTTTCGGGTTTTATTTCAATATAATCTGAAGTGGGATTTGGGGATATTCTAAATATTATTTCTTCTAAATCTTTGATTGTAGCTACATTCCTTAAACAATCTCTGAAAAATCTCATTACCTCGATAGTTTCGCCCGTGTAATCATCGCTATTTTCGAGCATTGAGTTAATTTGACCGTGATCATTAGGGTTTGCATTAAAATAATAATGATTAAAATGTCCGTTTTTATTTAAACTATCTTTGAATCTATTGTGCGAATAAAGTCTATCGCTATTATTTTGATGAACTAATGACATCTGAGGCAGGTATTTTCCGCGTTCGATATGTTTTTGAGGAGAGGCATCATCATAAAGCGACTCATCTCTGCCGAAAGCATTGATGAGCGGAGCTCTCCTGATAACTAAAGAACCTGCTTGATTTAACTCTTCGGCGACGTCAAAAACACCGGCATCAAGACTACATGTACATTTTACTTTTTGAAGCGATAAACCAACTTTTTCAAGAAATTGTTCGTTGGTTGACAATAATAGAACTAAATGAGCCCCGTCAGAATGTCCAATTAAGCTGATTTTTGTATTATCACCATTATAAATTGAAATACTGTCGTAAACCCATTTAATTGCTCTGGCACAATCTTCAGGATGAATTGGGAATCTGATTGCTTCTTCTTTTAATGTATCAATTGGATCGGGAGATAATCTGTAGTTGATGCTAACAAAAACATATCCGCTATCAGTAAAAATCTTTGCTTTCTCACCAACAAACCATTTATCGCCGGCGTTCCAATAACCTCCATGAATATAAACCATCACAGGCAAACTTCCGCTTTGTTTATTTGGTTTATATATATCAAGATTAAGCTGATTTGGATTTGCTTTTGTATCTTTATGATATTCGATATGAGGAAAAAGAGTATATCCCTTTTCATCATTATATTTAATTCCGGTTCTGCATCTTCTTATTCTTGATGTACTTGCTTGTTCTGTATAATAAACAAAGACTTCGTTTTTTGCAATAACTGTTTCTGGATCATATCTTTCTTTCAAGATTCCTGAAATTGCACCTTCGTCAACTCTTCTCTGCAATTTATCGCCAAATCCGAGTATCCAAATAGATGTGTAATCATTATTTGGGTTATAAGCTTGAGCTGTAAAATATGATACTCCGTTAATTCCATTTCCACCATATAAAGGTTCCACTGAAGTTAATAAAGTATCGGGATTATTATTTTTCGGTAAATAGAGCGAATCAATAGCAACCCAATTTCCATTTATTTCCCTGTAAATTCTGATTCTGTTATGATCAATATTCCCCATCAATAACAAACTGTTGTTATATTCGGGTGAAGTGAAAGCCCATGTGTCATTTTTATCATCACTATCAAAAGTTGCCTGAATTGATTTGTTTGTTCTTGTATGTAAAAGAAATATCTGCTTGACACCGTTAACTGTATTGGAATAAGTAATATAGGGTGTATTGTAAGCCCATCTGATTGTTGAAATTGGCGATTTATCTATATTAAACTCCTCACCTGTTTCTGAATTCATCCAAACATTCTTTACCTGACCCTGCTCCCAGCTTTTTTTATCATCATTTAACTGGCCACGATAAAACCAAAGATAGGGTTTTTCATAATTCAAATTGAAACTCCCAATAACTCCTGCATAAGAGTAATTTGTATCTAATTTTATTTCGACTGCCGAATTTGAAGTAAAAGGATACTTGACTTCATAAATTGCAGATATGCCATTTGGTTTCATCTTTGTAAAATAAGCTAAAGGCCCATTTTCGCCCAAGCCGAATTCAGGACCATTGGTAATTATTGATATTGGAGCCCAGGGACCACCCAAATATCTGTTTTTCCCGTAATTACTTTTAAATAAGCCGGTTTCATTATCAATAAATCCAATCCACATATTGCCATTCGAAAGAGCATAAGCACAAAAAATACTATCTTTATACTGCACAAATTCCGGGTCAATGTATCCCGTTGTTGTATCGCTAATTATTACATCATCTACTTGAAAAGTCTGACAGTAACTTTGTATGGCACTTAGCATGAAAACAACCGTTGCAATTGATTTGTAAATGTTTTTCATTTCCTTATTCCTTAATAAATTTCGAAGTGAACACTTGTCCTTTTTTGTCTTTCAACTGAATGAAATAAATGCCTTTGGGTAAGCCAGAAACATCAATACTGTTTCCATTTAATTTCTCGGTTTGTAAAACTTGTCCGATAGAATTTGTAATCAGGCATTGATGAATAGTATTATTTTCAGTTTCAATGAAAAGTGTCGTTTTTGTTGGGTTGGGATAAACTGAAACTATCCCATTATTATTGAATGATCCTGAAACAGATAAGGGGTTACTTACCAAATCAAAAAGCAACGATTCTGCTAACAACTTTGCAGGAGCTGGATTGGAATTAATTAAAACACTAATTATTATTTTTGAACTTGTATCGTAAAGCATAAAGGAAAAATAGCCACGAATACTGCCGCCATGAGCAAAGCAAGTTCGTCCACCTGAAATGATCTTAGAAATACCCAATCCATAATTGCCAGTACCTACAAAAGTTGTCATTTGGTTGAATGAATTGCTATCTAATACCATACTACCCAAAAGATTTCGATACCATTGCACCATTTCACCGGAAGTAGAATACATCGCACCTGCTGAATAAGCTGCACTGTTTAATGATGTTCTTGGAACTGCATGAATATCTATTCCCATTTGCCATGGATGTGCTATATCTCCCTGAACTGTTTCCTGAACATCAAAAAAAGTACTGTCCAGTTGAAGCGGTATTAATATTTTTTGTCTGATAATTTGGGAAATACTATGTCCGCTTGCACTTTCTGCAATCATACCAGCAAGAAGATAATTTGTATTAGAGTAACTCCATCCAGTGCCGGACGCAAAAAGCGGTGCTCCAACCCAATTAACAAGTTCAGTTGTTGTAAATACCCTGTTGGGATTTATAAGAATGGAGTCCGGATAGCCGAACACATCGTTGTAATCGGCCAATCCACTGGTATGATTTAAAAGTTGTCTTATTGAAATATTGCTGTCAATATTGGCAAAACTGGGTAACCATTCATGCAATGAATCATCGAGGTTTATGAGATTGTCTTCGGCAAGTTTTAAAAGTGCTACAGCTGTAAACAGTTTTGTGTTGCTGCCAATTCCAAATTGCATCTCAGAATGAATTGGAATAGAACCATGCGATATGCCCGAAATTCCCTTCCATGTGCCCTGTCCAGTGTAAAATACACAAGCAGAAATACCTTTCATATTATAAACAGCTTTCAAGCTATCAGGCGATGCCTGAAGTCTTGCTGATAAAACAGGATCGAAGGTTTGAGCAATTGCCAGTTGGCTCAAACAAAATAAAATCAAAATAAAAATCAATTTTTTCATAATCTTATTCCTTAACAAATTTCTTGGTGATGATTTCTTCTTTTTCAGTCCTGACTTGAACGAGATATACACCGGTTAACAAATGCCCGGTTTGTATTCTGAACTGCGAACCGCTTCTCTGTTCAGTTTGAATAAGTTGTCCCATAGCATTGTAGATAACTACAGTCCCATTGAAAGAGGCAGGTAAATTTGAAATAGTTATTATTTCCTTTGCCGGATTTGGATGGAAGGTAACATTTTCTAAGGATAGCAAATCGTTGATGGATGTTGTGGATTCGGTTTTTATACCTGTCTTGCATAGCCTTAGTTCTGCCCTCCCTTTATGGTCGTTTAGATTATAGTACACAAATACCTCGTTTTTTCCTATGTAATATTCAGGATCTCCGCAATAAATACCATTTCCTCCTTCTTCATCCAACCTTCTGAAAATACAGTCTTTTGGATCGTTCCCCAGATTAGCCAGCCAGATTGATGTTTCTGAGAAATAAGAAGTTGTGTCATTGAATGCTTCAAACACAAACCAAGTAGTGTCATTTACAACAAAAGATTCCACTGATCTTACTTTTTTATGAGTTGCACTGTCAGGCATTTTAATAGTATCAATTAATTGCCAGTACTTTTGGCCCATGTCCCTGTAAATTGCAATAGCATTGTAATTAACGGTACTTTGCATAAGTAATTCATTATTGTACTCGGGTGCAAAGAATCCCCATGGGTCATATTTCCCCAGTGAATCATTGGTAAGAGTGTCCAAGGTATTTGTTGCCAGATCAACTTTTACTATTTGTCTTATATAACTACCCAAATTAGAGCTGGCAATCATAAGGTCGGCATCTAGCACAGGCCTTATAGCGATTGAAAAAGGGTCATTCGTTGCCCATACACCTGGTATTGAAAAAAAGGTATTTGGTTGCGTAATATCAATATACCCACCGAAGAAATAATTACCGTTTTGTCTCCATTGAGCAAGGTATGTAGTATTTGAATTACTATTCAGGGAAGCTACATTTCCTCCTGCATTCATGGTTGTGTTGGTTAATTGTGATATTATTGGATTTTGCCATGGAGGCATAGCACGCCATATTTGTTTAATTCCACCGGCACTGATCTTACTATAAAAAATAGACCAACCGTTGCGATCCACTCCCCATTCAGGACCATTCCTTGTTTCAGGAATAGCTGAAGCTTTAGTGTCAATAAGGTAGTCACGTCCATGTACCGATACAAAATGCCCGGTTAAAGGATCAATTTCCGCAATCCAGATTTTATTATCGTAATCCTGAAAAACCATGAGGTTCTCAGATATTGAAATTTCAGGATCAATATATCTGTTTGGTAACACACCAATCAGAGTATCATGTCTTATAAAACCTTGTGCGTAAGAATTTCCCTGAACCACAAAAAGTGACAAAACAGCGATTATGATAAATTTGTATGATTCCTTCATGTTATTTATTCCTTAATAAACTTTCTAGTAATTATTTGTCCATTCTCTGCTCGAAGTTGAAGGAGGTAAATACCTTTATTCAGATTGACCGTTAGCAAACTAAACTGTGAGCCGATTTTTTGCTCTGATGAAATCAATTTACCATGTGTGTTGTATATTGCAATTGTGCCAGTAAAATCCAAGGTTAAACCAAGAACAGATAAAGATTCGCCAACAGGATTAGGAAAAACATTAACTTGATTTATATTTTGAGAGCTCTCATAAATTGAATTATGGATTTTTTTAATTCCTGTTCTTGCTCTTCTTAGATTACCTCCAATATTGAAAAACACGAAGACTTCTTCACTTCCAATATAAACTTCAGGTTCATATCTATTTGCTGGCAATCCGTTGTCAACTCTGCGAATTAGTCTATTATTATCTTTTCCTAATTCGACAACATAAATAGCTCCATCGGTTGCAGTGTGGTAATCGGAGCTATCAACAGCAAGAACCGCAAAATATGTTTTTCCGTTTACTTGAAACAATTCAGGTGAATATAAATATGGGTGGTCGGGATCTAAATTTGAAACAGTCTTAAATCTCTCATAGCCATATCCTAAATCTTTATAAATGGCTAATTCACTTTTATCTGCAATACAGAGCAACATCAATTCATTATTATATTCAGGTGCTTTAAAAGCTATGATATTTTGCTTGTAAACGTTTGGTTCATTTGTTAGATCTATAAAAACTTTTGTATCAGTCTTAAATCTTGCTATTTCAGACCTTGTTTGGGTTACAAATCTTCCGTAAACAAAATCATCAGTTTCCGGAATCCAGGAAGGTGCAAATGCCCCGGCATTAAAATTTGGAATTGGATTTATTTCATTAGCACGATTTTCGTCAGCCCATCTGCTTTGACCTGCTTTTTCAGGACCAATTGAGTATCTGTAGAAAAACTGAGTAGTCGGTCTTGATTCATCTTGCCTTACACAACCTTGAATGGCTCCTTCTCCGTTTGGGCTTGGTACATCAGTTAATTTTGTAGTTTTTACTTGACCGGATTTCAAATTCTCGGCTTTCCAATATTGGACAATACCATTGGCATCAGGTTTTGAGTAAAAAACAGCAACACCATTTTTATCTAATCCCCATTCAGGTCCGTTATTTGTTTGAGCGTTGAGACCAATAGAAGCAATTGCTGAATCCACTTGCAAATCATATCCGTCATTTGAAATAAAAAGTCCTGTGTTAGGATCCAAATTAGCAATCCAAACACTATGTTTATAATTTATAAGTGATTGAAAAACCATAATATTAACAGAGGATTGAAATTCAGGGTCTATGTATTTTAATGTTGTATTTCCGACTGATACATCATCAATCTGAAAATCTTGAGAAATCAATGATAAAGAGTTAAATAGTAATAGTATAATTAATTTCCTCATCTTAGCACCACAATTTTTGAATTGAATTTTTGATTTTTAGAAAATATAATCCTTGAGGCAGTTCTGATACATCAATCCTTCCATTGCTTATCATTCCGCTTTGTACTGACTGCCCAAAAATATTGATTATCTCATATTTAGAGATGTTTTCAGTTTTCCCTTGAATGAAAAGAGTTGAGTTTGCAGGGTTTGGATAAATAAACAAATTCTTATCCTGCTTCATAGCCTCATCTACAGAAGTAACACCTGAAATTACTCCCTTAAAAATCCAGGCACTATGATTATCAATAAAAGCGCCGTCATAGCCGCCGAAATAATAAGTTCTTTCTTCATCTGTAAAAGGCGACTTAACAATATATCTTGTAGCATCTAAGCTTCTTCTTTGAAGGGAAACAGGATTTAAAGTATCATATACACTTCCAAAGTCATAAGTACCATTATTTCTGCGAATTAGATAATAAGACCCATTATATGGGATAGTCGGAAAATTTGGATGGTATATTTGCAGACCTGCAATGAATACTTCTTCATTATTTCCTATAGTTTTTACTTTAGTAAATCCATTATAAGCACATCTTATCGGACCTGTGTATGTTCCTTTCCCGTGCCATTTTTCTCCAAAAAAATCTTCTAAATTCAATTCGATAGTTGCCTTATAGTTCAATTGCGGGTCAATTCGTTCAATTAATGGATATGGAAAATAACGAAAGGCAATCAATACTTCTTTATTTGAATTCTTTGGATCAGGAACAGTGGTCAAGCCTCGCATTATTCTATCTTCATCATCGTAATTCAACAAGTTGTACTCTTTCCAACGATAAACCTGAATCCATTTAGGGTTTGTGCCATCAACCCGTTTGAATATACCACCTGATAGCTGGGATGAATCTTTTATACCACAGGCGGCATATAATTCACCGTTGCATTCAGCAAACTTCATGATTCTTCCAACACCTGATAATTCTGGCTCTGTGTTCCAATTCAATTCATCTTTTTCAGAATCGTAGGAAGCAGAATATATTGAAGATGGATATTGTCCATAATTGCTTTGATTTGAGGTATGGACTCCGGCAAATAATAAATCAATTCCAGTTACTTTATCTTTATAGTTTATGAATGAGCGTATTGTGAAGCCATCACCGGGCTTAAGCTCGTCTGAAGTATTTATTGGGCTTGATTTCCATTCACCCTTATTATCATTTCTTATCAAGACTGTCTTATTAGCAACCCAATTACCGGCTAAAAGTATTTCTTTGGTTTTATCAAGCACATTTCCATTTTTATCAATATGAAATCTTGCAGAAAACATTGTAGATATTCTAAAAGGTGTCTTTCCGACATCCAAATCAACCAACCAGTTACCTTTTGAATGATCCTTTCTAAAAATAGCAAAACCCCGATAATTATTATCATTTTGCAAATCTCTGCTATTTCCACCTGCACTTGCAAATAGTTTTCCGTTATGAGGAACTAAAGCAGTTATTTCAGTACCTTGCAGCAAATTGCCATAATCATCAAAGTCTCCGTTCTTGAAATCTCTATGGAAATTAAAGCCAAGTGGATCGGGTTTATCTCTTAACGAGTCGGTCAGAGTAATCCCGTCGGAAGCTTGAGCCAATGATTGTCTGTCGTTGTAATATTTTTCGGTATTGAAATATAATGCCTCAAATTCTTTTTGACTTATTTTTCCGTCTCCATCGGTGTCCAAAGTCTTTAAAGCTTCATTCAGCAAATACAGTTTATACTCATCGAGAGTTACAAACCCATCACTGTCCAAATCCAAATCCTTGAATTTAGGGCTAGGGACTTCTTCATAGCTGAGTTTTCCATCTTTATTTTTATCCATTCTATTAAACCACTCGAATGGATTTTCGGCTTTTAACACACATACAATTAAAATAAATGAAATTAAGTAAGCGAACTTCCTCATCTTACTACCATAAATTTTTGTGAATAATTTCCAATTTTAATGAAATATAAACCAATTGGCAAATGCGATATATCAATCCTCATATTTTCGTAATTGGTAGCTTGCAATTCGTAATTGACTACGAGCTCGCTGAAGATGTCGTAGATTTTAATTTCAGATGTCTGACACTTTTGAAGTGTCTGACATCTATCAAGGTTAATTTCGATATAATCCGATGCGGGATTTGGAGAGACAATTATCTTTTCTTCCTCATCAATGCTTTCTCCTGGAACACTTAAAGGTTTTGTTTTCAATCCCGTTCTTGCTCTTCTTAATCCACTTTGCCCAGTTTTCATTTCGTAATAATTGTAATAAACAAATACTTCATTTTTACCTGCAAATGGTTCAGGTTCGATACGAATTGCTTTTAAATCTGTTATTGCTCCATCATCAATTCTTCTGTATAATCTTGTATTTGAATCTAATCCCAAAGAAACAATCCAAATCCCGCCGGCAGTTGTTCTATCTTTACCCTCACGAGCAAGAAGCGAAAAATAAGATATGCCGTTTATAACAGTGTTAGGTTCTATTACTTCGGGAGAAGAAATAAATTTATATGGGATACTATCAGGCAATCGAATTGTTGCAATCCTTGTCCAACTACTGTCTTCGGGTTTTAAATCTCGATAAATACCAAGTTCGCTGTTATTCACATTTGCAATTAGTAGAATCTCATTATTATACTCGGGAGAAATAAACATCCCGGGGTCATCTTTCTCTCCATCATCATTTGTTAGAATTGTGATTTTTCCAGTAATTGCGTCGGCCTTTGCGATTTGTCCCAAAGAAAGCGAATCCTTACGATACACAAAAAGGAAATCATTCGAAACATTGCTCCACATGCTCATCATCTTGTAATCGAAACCCGGCATTTTGTGCATTTCCTTTGGATTATCAATAGATATCCAAGCGGCTTTTGCTTTCCAGATGGGCCAGTCATAAGTAAATGATAATCTTACAGCTTTGCCATCATCATGGCGGCTCGGCATATTTCCATAACAATCGTATGTTTCATTAGTTAGTGAGTTATGTTGGGATTTCCGTTCTCAAGACGTGCGAGAAATTGTTGCATTAGTCCATTTGAATCGAGCCGAGTATATACAACAAAACTGCTTTTTTCATCTTTTGCCCATTCTGGTCCATTTGTTGCAAATTTCTTCCCCGGTTGATTTTTATCGCCCATCACAAGAGGCAGATTCTTATCAATTAAATAATCATAACCGGTTTTAGTTTTAAATAATCCCGTTTCAGGGTCTAAGTCACCAATCCAAAGCCAATTATTTTTATCCTGAAATACTAATTGATGAGAATTTTCACTAAACTCGGGATCAATATATGAGCCACCAATCTGCCCAACAAATGGTGCATCCGGAATAAAAACATCTTCAGCAAATAACTTACAGTTCAGAAGTATAGAAAATAATATTATAACAATCTTTTTCATCTCACCACCATAAATTTCTCTGAATAATTTCCATATTTTATAAAATATATCCCTGCAGGCAAATGCGAAATATCAATTGTTAAATTATCATCGTAATTCGTAATTTGAAATTCGTAATTGATTAAGCATTCTCCGAAAGTGTTGTAGATTTTGATTGGATTCTTCGCTTCACTCAGAATGACATTATCGAGATTTATTTCAATATAATCCGAAGCGGGGTTGGGAGAGATAATAATACCTGAATTATTCTGAACATTTTCATCAACACTTGTAGTTCCAAAAGTACCTTTGTAAATCCATGCCATATTTGGTTTTGGAGGTTGCTCCGAAGGACCGGCAAAGCACCCGCCAAAATAGTAAGTATTGTGCTCGTCTGAAAATGGTGATTTGCAAATTGTCCTTGAACCTCTCAAATGCTCGCCATCAGGTAAACCTGAAGGAATATAGCCCCAATCATATCTGGAACTATCTCTGCGAATTAAAAACCAAGCTCCATTTACACTTGCAGCAGGGTCAAGTTGATGATACATAACCAAAGTAACAAATTGCTCTATTTTGCCTGACTCAGCATTTTCGTAAGGTTCAAAGTAATTAATAGCGGCGGCTAATGTAGCGTCAATCATTTTAGGATATTTCCCATTGAATACATACTTTTGCATATACGTGGCATAATTAAGTTCAGTGATTGCCTTATGATTATTGTATGGTTCAATTCTGACAATAATTGGTTCGGGTGGTTGCTCAACACCTGTTAGAATGTACTCTCTACCCGTTCCATCATCAAGTTGAATAGCTGTTATTCCTCTAGCGGTTTGGTTCCATGTTGGGTTATTAGGATTATAATTGCGGTAAACACTATCCCACTTTGGAATTAATCCATCTGTCCTTTTATAAATCCCGCCTGATTGATTTTGAACTGTAAGACCACCGTAATCAAATGATGCATAAAGAGAACCATTAGCAATGCACATGCTATGAACTCTACCATATGATTTTTCTACTTCATCACCTTCCAACCAACGAATTTTTCCTGGTGACGAAGGGTCGTAAACTCCTTTATGAATACCACCGCAAGCAGCACCAGCAAATAAATATTCTTTGCCGGTAACTTTGTCAGTATAAACTTTCATAGCTCTGCAAGAAGCAAACCCTTTTTCAGTAGTAGGAACACTTGCGGCTTTTGTAAAAATCCATTCACCTGTATCATCATTTCTAACAGCTATTGTTATAAATCTTTCTCCTCCCGGCATTAATGCACCAATATCCCAAATGCCTGCAGCTAAAAATTCTACAGGTT
This sequence comes from uncultured Chloroherpeton sp., assembly GCA_964405755.1. GTDB lineage: Bacteria > Bacteroidota > Ignavibacteria > Kapaibacteriales > UBA2268 > GWF2-33-9. The sequence continues at coordinate 558 of CAYOPF010000076.1, read as the reverse complement.
CAGTTAAAGGTTTTCCTGTTGAATCTTTAGTAAATCTAATGATTTCAATGCAGTCTGTTCTTAAATATCTTTTCCCAAATGAAATATCAACTTCCCAACTGGATTTTGATTCTCTTTTTCTTAAAACCTGACAACCTGTATAGTCGGGATCGCCTGAAGTTCCTCTTGGATCAGTAAATACACTGGTAGAAGCAAACAATTCCCCTTTGTATTCAATTATCCTCATCAATTCTTGTCCGGTTAGATTTTTTCCATTTTTGTCTTTTGTACCGGGGAAATAATCTCGAGTAAATGTGAAAGGGAGTTTTTTGGGAATATATTCCTGCACATTTGCATTTTTCAAAGCATTTTTTAATGGATTTAATTTCCTGTTTACACTATCCTGAATAATTAAATCATTAACTTGAGGATTTATTAAGGCATCTGCTAATATAATACCATCCAAATTCTTAGGAATTAAACCCATTGCGGTTAAAACAGTTGGAGCCATATCTACAATTCTTGCAGGTGAGTTTGATGTAATTCCTTTATTAATTCCGGGACCTGAAATAATAAAAG
>CAYOPF010000075.1:4759-14160 GCA_964405755.1 uncultured Chloroherpeton sp. | reverse complement strand
CGAGGTATCCGAGCTATAAGCGATTTTGAATTTGAGTTTCAAATTGCATTAATGAATCGGAAGTTAGATCCCGAAATCCACACTTTATTCCTTTTGCCAAACGAAAAATATACCTACCTTAATTCCAGTATAGTTCGTGAATTAGCCCGATATGGCAAAGATGTTAGCGAATTTGTTCCTGCAATTGTTTCTGAGAAAATAAAATTAAAGTTTTAAAATAGGATTTGATTTATGAAAATAGCCGATATTATTATTTTTATGTCATGTTTATTAATTTTTAGCAACGCTATGGCAAAATTTGATCCACCTCGAGCAGCAAAAAAGCCCGTAACCACAAGTTTTCACAACTTCGTATTTGTTGATGATTACCAATACCTTGAAGATAAAAACAATCCCGAAACTTTGGAATGGAGCAAAAAATCACACAATTATACAAAAGAATTTATTCGTTCACATTATCCAAAAGTAGAAGGTTTATCTTCTGAAATTTCAAATTATTTAGACCGTGATATCCGAAGTGCTCCATTTTTCCGTAAAGGAAGGGAATTTTTTTGGCTAAAGAAAAAAGGATGGCAACAAAACAAACTTTATACTGTGATTAAAGGTAAGGAAATTATGATTTTCGACCCAATGCAGTTCGACCCAAGCGGACTTTCCTCTCCAACTGGCATTGTATTTAACGAAGATGCATCAATAGCGGCAATGGGATTGCAATACAAGGGAAATGAGATTAACACCTATAGAATTATCGATACTAAAACTGGCAAAGTTGTTTCTGGACCTTTGGAAAACATATATAGTTTCGGTTGGACTAAGGATGAAAAATATGCATATATCACATTACGAAGTAAAGAAATAATCGAAAAGCAAATTCCTTTGCCAACATATTTACACAAAATAAGTGATGGAAACAATTATACAAACTCAAAATTATTAGGATCACCCAAAGATGCTAAGGACTTCTTCTCAGTTTACGACGATGAAGAAAGCGATCTCACAATCTTCTCGGAAGGCGACTTCTACACTAATAGATTAAAAATCAGAAAACAAGGAACAATGGACCAACCCATTGTGGCTTTTTCATCTGATAAGTTTCGTGCTTCGATTGGAATAAAAAACGGATTTTTGTTTTATTACACAAACGAAAATGCACCAAATTTTAAATTGCTTAAAACTACTCTGGACAAACCAGCATACAAGGACGCTGTTGAATTTTATCCCGAGCAAAAGGACATTGTTCTCGAGGGGTATACTTTAACAGACAAGTATGTTATTATTCAATACAAAAAAGATGTTATTTCGTATGCAAAAATTTTTGATTATAATGGAAAATTTATTCGGGATTTAACGCCCCCGGAATTTTCGGATATAGCTGGAATTAGCTACGATAAACATTCCAAATATATTTATGTTTCACTTGTATCATTTGCTCAGCCTTCCAAATTATTTAGATTAAAAGAAGATAAGTTCGAGTGGGAATTTGTTTATCAAGATAATGTTCCAATCGATACTAAAGATATAGAATTTGAACAGGTTTTCTACAAAAGCAAGGATGGCACTAAAGTTCCAATGTTTATCGTACATAAGAAGGGATTGAAACTCGATGGAAATAATCCAACATTGTTATATGGCTATGGCGGATTTAACGTTTCGATGTCTCCCAATTTTATTGGTACAACTTCATCGTTTATCAACCGTGGAGGAGTTTATGCAATTGCTAATTTACGAGGTGGCGATGAATACGGCGAGGATTGGCATCGCGGCGGAATGTTGGAACGAAAGCAAAATGTTTTCGACGATTTTATTGCCGCAGCAGAATATCTGATTAATCAAAAATATACAAATACTAATAAATTAGCTATCAAAGGCGGAAGTAACGGAGGTTTGTTGACCGGTGCAGTTACTATGCAACGACCTGACTTATTCAAAGCAGTAGTTTGTGCTGTTCCGTTGCTCGATATGTTGCGTTATCACAAATTTCTGATTGCCAGATATTGGATACCAGAATATGGCGACCCCGACAAACCCGAAGACTTCGAATATATATGGAAATATTCGCCTTATCATAATATCAGAATGGGTTTCAACTATCCCTCGATGATAATAAAAGCGGGCGAAAACGATGCACGCGTGGACCCATTACACGCCAAAAAGATGGCAGCTGCATTGCAGAACTTGCCATCACAAACAAATCCAATTTTGTTGTTCGTCGATTTTGATAGTGGCCATGGCTCTGGTCAATCCACTTCGCAAATGGTCGAAAACATCGAATTGGAATGGCAATACGTAATGGGCGAACTAGAAATGAAATAGAAGAAAATCGAATATTTTTCTTAAAAAGTTAGCTTTTTATTCTTTATAAACTTTAAATAGAGAAAAATAATAATATCCCTATTATACAAAAAAAAGTGGTTCTATACCTGGAACCACTTTCTGTTTAATATTGGTATTGAGTAATAATCGGATATTTCCCTTTATCCCTTAATATAGCCCAATTCATTGCCAATTCTAATAAATATTTCTAAAATTTCGTCCAGATGCTCTTTTTTGTGGGTGGACATATAGGATGTTCTCATCATACTCATATTAGGAGGAACTCCAGGCGGAATGAAAGCATTAACGAACACACCATTATCGAACAAGTTTTTCCATGTGACAAATGCCTTTTCCACATCTCCAACAATAACTGGAATGATTGCCGATTCATTTTCGATAATATTAAAACCATGTTCAACAAATCCTTTACGCAGATATTTAACATTATTTTGGAGCTGTGTAACGAGTTCTGGTTGTTCTTCAAGTATATTCAATGCCTCCAGGGCAGCAGCAACTGATGGAGGTGTAGGGCTTGCACTGAAAATCAAACCTGGTGAGTGGTGTTTTAAATAATTAATAACTCGTTCGGGCCCAGCTACAAATCCACCAAGAGAAGCAAATGTTTTGGAGAAAGTACCCATAATCATATCAGTTTCCTTGTCCAGCCCATAATAACTTGCTGTTCCGCGTCCACCGACTCCAATAACTCCGGTTGAGTGGGCATCGTCGATCAATACTTTTGCTCCATATTTATGGGAAATTCTAAGAATTTCGGGAAGATTACAAATTTCGCCTGAAACCGAAAAGATACCATCGGTAACTACGAATTTTCCGGAATTTTCAGGTAATTTGGAAAGTACTCTCTCCAAATCTTCCATATCAGAATGTAGGTAGCGTTTAAATTCGGCAAAACCTCCTTTGGCAGTAATGCAGGCATTCATTATACTTGCGTGGTTTTCCTTATCGGAAATCACATAATCGCCCCGCTGAACAAGAGTGGAAACTACTCCAAGAGCAGTTTGATATCCTGTGCTGAAAAGCAAAACTGCTTCCTGGTTTAAAAATCTTGCTAACCTTGCCTCTAATTCATTATGCAAATCTAATGTACCTGTCAGATATCTTGAACCTGAGCAACCAGTTCCATACTTGTCAATTGCCGCTTTTGCGGCCATGCGAACCCTTGGATGAGCAGTGAGACCCAAGTAGTTATTCGATCCAGCCATAATGAACCTGCGACCTTCTATGTGTACCACAGGCCCTTCGTTTTCTTCGATTGGACGAAAGTATGGGTAAAGTCCTGCAGCTTTCACTTCATCTGCACGGGTAAAGTCATAGCATTTTTGAAATATGTCCATTTTGTTCCTTATTTCTAATGTTGTTTTTCAAATTATTGGAATCCATAGATGTTTAGGCATAATCACTTTTTCATCTTCGAATTCTATTCCTTCGGATAATAAAAGTTCCTTCATCAAGGTTGGCGTCATAAAATGATACTTTCCTGTTAGCTCACCATAACGGTTCACTACTCTATGAAAGGGCATCTCTATGTTATCGGCATTCGAACTTAGTATCCAACCTACCATTCTGGCAGAAGATTTAAGTCCGCTTGCCTGTGCAATAGCACCATAGGTAGTAACTTTTCCGTAAGGTATTTTACAGACGATTTCGAGAACTTTTATTTCGAATTCATTTTTCATAGTAAATAGCAAAATTAAGAAGAAATTATTAAATATTAACAAATCTTAACAATTCTACTTGAAACATCAAATTACTATAATTTTTTTTAATTTGTTTCGTTTCAAATCAAAAAGACGGATTATTATGAATATTTCTTTTATAAATTACTATCCAAAATACGAAAAAGATCAAGACCAAACGCACCATTCTATAGAGTATTTTATCAACCCTTTGAAATCATTCTTCGAAAAGCATGGCCACACAATTAATCTAATAGATATAACCGAGTTAAATATCAAGCCCTGTATAGGTTGTTCGGACGATCCGTTTTTTATTCCGATGGACTATTGTCGTCAGGAAGATGATATGAATGCTATTTATCCGGTATTAAACTCTTCAGAATTTTGGTTTTTTAATATAGCACTAAATCAAAAACATTTACCAAAGCAAGTTTGTATTTTTTTAGACAGATTGGAGCCACTATTCGATAAAGACGAAACTGCTTTTTTGAGTTCAACCAATGGTAATCAAAAAGCAAACAAAGGTTTTGTGTATTTACTATCCACATCAGAGTATTGGGGTAATGAAATCTTTGATGAATTAAAACAGGAAATACAAACTGTTGCCTTCCTCTTCAATCGTGAATATTTGGGTGAATTGCTCCGTCCACACTTAGGTGTTTACATCCAAAAGTATGTACATGAAAATTTGGATAATTTCAACTCCTCGATAGAAAAATTAGGTTCTTCCATTATTGGCAACACATTATCCCATCATAACAATGGATTGGACTTAACTCAGTTTGTAATTGAAAGGGAAGAATTTGAAAGTAAATTTGCTAAGATAGTTTAATTTGCTAAGATTTTAAAGAATCATATACATAAATCGTCCCGATAATACCTTCTTCTTTATTAACTATCAAAATTTTGTGAATATTATCTTCATTCAATTTTGTACCACCTGCAATGAGCTTTAAACCGCTTTGAGTTATTATATTCCGAGAAAGCATATACCCTGGTTGTAACTCTGATACTAGCATGGGCACTTCGCGAGTCGAACCAGATTTTCCTCGCAGATTAAGCGATGCTAAATATTGATCGTAGTATGCAATAATCCTGAAGTCATACAACCGATGGGCTTCGTTGAACAAAGCATCAATTGTTTTGTTTTGTTTTCCTTGATTTTTATCAAAAAAGTATTCATAATCCATACATACTCTTAAAATGCGACTTTCCAGAGGAATTTCCCAAGCTTTTTGTTTATCGGGAATACCAGTGCCATCGAAGTTTTCCCATAAATGCATGAGAACATTTATTACATCATCCAAATCTGGAATTTGCGAAAGAAGTTCCTTGGTATATTCAGGGACACGGTTCATATTTTCGTTGGTAACAAAACCATTGGTTAAAACAGGTTGGTTAATCATATTGTCTGAAAGGAATAGCTTTCCAACATAAGTATATTTTGAAGCCAGATTAATTCTATCTTTTTGGGATTCATCTTCGAGCAATTTCTTAACAATCCAATTAGCTGCTTTTTGAATATTTTCGGTATGCTTGCGAGCTACAGAAATCTTTGATACTTGAAACTCATAAATTAAGTTCAGCATTCTTTCTCTGTTCTTGCTTTGTTCTTCTTCGAGGAACAGTATTTGTTCTTTTTGTTTGTTGGTCTCGATTTGTTGCGTAATATATCGCTTAGCACTAATTAACCTTGAAATTAGTGTTTCTGCTAAAATTGGCTTTTGAAAGAAATCGTCAGCACCTAACTTCAAAGCTTCAATCCCAAGTGATTTGTCTGTTTCAGAAGTCATAACGATACTGAATTTCAACTGGTCATGGAACAACTGGTTGATTTTTTTAAGGACATTTAAACCATTTGCATCCTCAAGGAATACATCAATCAGAAATATAGCAGGAAACTTGGTTACTTTCAATAAATCTATTATATCAGATAATTTACCTGCAACTTTAAGTTTTGCATTTGGAAAAAATTTTGAAGTTACATTCAACAAAAATGTTGCTTGAGTTGGATCGTCCTCTAATATGTAAATATACATTTTTTCCAAAATCTTATCAATTTTTGTTTCAACAAATATTTAATTTAGTAATTTTGTATTTAATAACAAACACTTTTACAAAAAAAAGTAAAAAATGTCTGATAAAATTCACACAAACCGCGTGCCATCTTTGGATTTTGCAAGAATTTTTGCGATGTTGATGATGATAGCAGGTCATACTTTTTTCTCTTTAATTAATCAATATTCGGTGGATACAAATTCTTTTCCCTGGAATTGGTGGGAATTTGCTCGTGGTGCTACTGCTCCGATCTTTTTAACAGTATCAGGAATTGCCCAGGTATTCGCCAATAAAAGAGATCAATTTGGTAGAATACCTGATTCAACTGTTTCTAAGCGCATCAAAACATCGTTGTTGCTCATAGGAATAGGATACTTACTAATGTTTCCTGCAGATAAAATCTATGATATTCCATTCATTCCTTCGCAATATTTAACTGGCTTTTTTGCTGTCAATATTCTTCAACTCATAGGCATTACTTTACTTCTAGTAATTCTATTATTCAGTATCACCCGAACAGACAAACAGTTGTTCGTCTCTTCATTAACTATAGGAATTGTGTTGGTATTGCTAACACCAATCTCTCAGATGGTCAATTGGTTCGAATTACTACCCTATGCTTTGGCAAATTACATCGATTATCGTGGTGGTTCTTTTTTTGGAATATTTCCTTTTTCAGCCTATGTTTTTCTTGGTGTTGCCTTTGGAACCATTCTGAAAAAAATTCCCTCCGAACAGAGAATTGATTTCATTATTAAGAAAAGTCTAATAGCAATTCCTATTTTTTTTGTAGCAGGTTTTCTGATTCATACATTTGAATACCCATATATCAAGAGCTTATTTAGCCCTTATCGAGCAAGTTTAGGAATGATTTTTTATAGATATTCTATCGTAGCTTTAGTGTTTGTACTTACAGGAATAGTAACTAAGAAATTAACCGAGTTTCACCATTACTTCACCTTCTTTGGTCAGAAAGCTTTATACGTTTACATAGTACATATATTCCTTTTGTATGGTACTGCAGTCACTCCAGGTCTCATCACATTCTTTGGCGAAACGACCTCGATTGCTTTAGCATTTGCCAACATTCCAATAGTAATCATAGGCACTATACTTCTAACAAAAATCTTGCATAAATTGGTTGAAGACAGCAAAAGATTTTCTGCCGCGTATAAATTTTCGATTACAGCATACTTAATTTACGTTCTTTTTATATAATTTTGTAAAATTAATTAAAAATAATATGGCAAAAGCACCAATAAAATCTAGAATACAACAAAAATCAGTAGTTTGGAAATTCCCATTACAAAAGCAAAACTTCTTAATAATAGGTTTAGGAATAGTCGTAAACATTGTTGGATATTTATTTATGGCAACAGGTATTACTGAAGATCCTGCAATTGTTGATGGTAAATGGAATAATGTTTTTGCCGTTTCGATTGCTCCATTACTACTTGTAATTGGTTATTGTGTAATCATCCCCTTCGGGATATTCAAATCCTTTCCTTCGAAAGAACAACAATGAGCACTAAAGCTGGATTTGTTGCAATTATCGGCAAACCTAATGCCGGAAAGTCTTCGTTGATGAATGCACTCATTGAAACTAAACTTTCGATTGTAACCCCAAAACCGCAAACAACAAGGAAAGAAATTGTCGGGATTCTTACAACCGATAATTATCAAATTGTATTTCTCGATACTCCTGGCCATATAAAACCTAAGTATAAACTGCAAGAAGTGATGATGGAATATTTACCCAATTCTATAATTGCAGCAGATATTATTCTTGCAGTATTTGATTACGAAAATTTTACGAAAACCCAAAAATTACCTTTAAAGGATATCGAAAAATTAGTAAATAATTATGAAGTCCCTAAGATTGCAGTTTTGAATAAAATCGATATCGCCAAGCACAAATCTCACATCATTCCAATTTTAGAAGAATTATCCAATTCCAAACTTTTTGACGAAATCATTCCCCTCTCTGCAACAAATTCGATTAATCTACAGGAATTGGAAAATACTATTGTAAAATATCTTCCGGCAAGTCAATTTTACTACGACGAAGATAGTCTGAGTACCCTTAATTCCAAGTTTTTTGCTGCAGAAATAATTCGAGAGAAAATTTTTTTGAATTTGGAAGAGGAAATACCTTATTCCTCAGAAGTTCAGATTCAAGAATTTATCGAACGCGAAAAAGGCAAATGGTTTATTTTGGCCGACATAGTAGTTGAAAAAAGCACCCAAAAGCAAATTTTAATCGGCAAAAGCGGCTCTATGATTAAAAAGATAAGTTCCGAATCGCGCTTAGAAATCGAAAAACTTCTAGAATATCCTGTTTATTTGGAGCTATTTGTGAAAGTTCGCAAGGATTGGCGAGATAATCCAACTATGCTAAAATCCTTTGGATACTAGCCCTAAAAAGCTCTATTAAGTTCAAGTCAAGGGATTTTATACTTTTTATGAATCTGCCCATAGCCCAATGTTCGAAGAGCCCTATAAAATGAAACAGATAATTGTGAACGATGTTTTGAAACTGAAAAGCACAACTGCTGATAAATCAGATTAAAAACATAAATTAATAAAAAAACAACTGTAACCTAATGAAGGTTACAGTTATTAAATAAAAAATTCAAATTTAGATTAATAGTTATTTTTTCTTTGCTGGTTTTTTCCATTTAACGTCGTAATAACCTGGCCGCTCCTTAATAACCTGTTTGAAGAATTCGTCGCCATAGCCAACACCTTTGGGATGGCGTCCGTGATCTTTTTGTACATCATTAATGTAGCCATCATTATATTTGGCAACCAAATTATACCATAATTCTCTCCATTCATCAACTACGTTTTCGGCTTGTTGGCAAGAATAATCAGTTAGATAATCGATAGCTAAATCCGGGTCTTGTTTGTATAGTTCCGATGCAGCTAATTCAACCGCTGGTTGGAATGCGAAAAATTTATTTTCAAAATACTTCTGTTTTTCTTGAATATCTTTAACCATATAACTATATTTAGTATATGCCCAATTTGCAACAAGGTTAAACACCCAAAAACCACTATTTAAATCGACATTTGCAATTGAACCACCGACAAAAGGTTTAGGAGGTCGTGCAATAGAACAATAAAGTGGCATATACACATTATTATAATTATCGTCAACTCCATACCACATAATTCCACCAATTTCGCGAGGTAACCAGGTACGCATTTGCGTAACAAAAGCAAAAGCAGTCTGTTGAGTGGATATTGGTCGTTCCCACGCATATTGATTGACTGTATCTCCTCCAATTTTCCAAGAAGAAAAACCAGAAGACTGTTTATTACTCATTT
>CAYOPF010000075.1:0-4749 GCA_964405755.1 uncultured Chloroherpeton sp. | reverse complement strand
GAGTCCCTTCCAGCGATAAGGATTGCCAAAAGGTCCAGCAGCAATTCCTTTGGTCATATCATACTCGGTTCCTTGGAAGTGGTCCCTCATTAAATCGATTGCATCTGCAACTGATAATTTTTTGTCAGCCTTGATGTAAAGCGGATAAGGTGTTGCTCCTTCCACTGCTCTCCAATAATCACTCGATAAATTTAAAGAAGGTGCAGCTCTTCGGAACATACTCCATACTCTTCCCTCACAAAAGAGTAATGATGAAGGTGTTGCTGGATCGTAAGCTTTTTGGAAACTGAACTTCCCATCCTTCTTTGGATCATAATATCCTCTTTTAATTGCGAAATCAACAACGTCGGGCGAACACATCACATTAACCTTGTCGTTCACATCGAAGTCTTGAATACGTGAATGATTGGCATGCGCCGATATGTAGCCATCAGGAATACGGATTGCTGCCCATACAGCTCCCTTTTCCCAAGGTCCTTTGGAAATCATTTCCAAAATCCAAACCTCATTAGGGTCTGCAACAGAAAACGATTCACCAGAACTATAGTATCCATATTCAGCAACAATATCGCCCATAATTTGAATTGCTTCACGTGCTGTTTTTGCTCTTTGGAGAGCAATGTACATCAAAGAACCATAATCAACGATTGCCGTTGTATCCCGCAATTCCTCTCTTCCTCCAAAAGTAGTCTCACCAATACTAACTTGGTATTCATTAATATTACCCACAACATGGTATGAATTTTTTACTTGCTTGATTTTACCCAAAAATTTGCCACTATCCCATTCGTAAATCTCTAACATAGCACCATCAGCATATTCCTTTGCTGGTGCAAAATATAGAGGTTCCATAAAACCACCTGCATCTGCATTATAAGTTATCATTGTCGAGCCATCCTTTGATGCTCCTTTTGTAATTAACAAATTTGTACAAGAATAGGCATCCATACTAACCAGAAAACCTAATAACATAATAATCGAAAAGAGTTTTTTCATCATAAAGCACATCCTTTAAGTTATTTAATTTATTGTAAGATTTGCAAAATTAAGGAAAAGGTAGAAATAATTTGCCAGAATTGATTTCAGAAGCAGCACGGGCATATCCGTTTTCGATAAGATAATTAATTGATAGTATTGAATTATCAAGCGTTTGTGCTAATTTTTCCTGCTCTGTGGGTTTAAATTCAGTAAGAACGTAATCGACTAATTCACCTTGTCCGAAGTTTCGGTCGATTCCAAGTCGCAATCTAATAAAATTTGTATTGTCGAGTTTTTCGATTATAGATGCAATCCCGTTATGCCCACCATCTCCGCAGCCCTTTCGTAGGTGGATCTTACCTAATGGAAAATTATATTCATCAACCATAACTAATATATTTTCAATGGGGATTTTGTATTTTATAGTCAGTCTGATTGCGGCTTCGCCCGAAAGGTTCATATAGGTTAACGGTACACCAACAAGATTGGTTTTTCCTTTGTGTTTATATTCTGCAATCTCGTAGTATTTTGTTTTTTCGATTATTTTAAGTTCGAACTTATTAATAATTCGTTCTGCTACCATCCAACCGATGTTATGGCGAGTGTATTTATATTTCGCTCCAGGATTTCCTAATCCAAATATCAAGTATCCATTCATATACTACAAATATGCTTCCAATTGACTTTCGCTATCTAAAAGCACTTCGCGTGTTTTACTCCCACGGGAGGAGCCAACTATGCTAGCTGCTTCCAATTCATCCATAATGCGACCAGCACGAGCAAATCCAATTTTCATGCGTCGTTGCAACATCGAAACCGAAGCCTGTTGACTTGAAACTACTAATCGCGCTGCATCTTCGAACAATGGATCGCGATTGTTGGGATCAATATATTTATCTTCATTTTCTTCAGGTATTGCCGAGGGTAGCAAGTATGGTTCGGGATAGCCTTCTTGTTGAGCGATTTCTTCACAGATTTTTTCCACTTCCTCTGTTGTGATAAAAGCATTTTGGACGCGAATTGGCTTAGGTTTGCCAGGAGGCATTATCAACATATCCCCTGCACCTAGCAATTGTTCAGCACCTTGCTGATCTAAAATTGTCCGAGAATCTATTTTCGAGGTCGTCATATATGCTAACCTGGCAGGGAAGTTCGCTTTGATTAAACCAGTAATGACGTCGACGGAGGGACGTTGAGTTGCAACAATCAAATGAATTCCAACAGCTCGTGCCATTTGGGCTAATCGGGTAATCGGTTCCTCAATTTCCTTGCTTGCGGTAAGCATCAAATCGGCTAACTCATCAATAATAATAACCAAATATGGCATAGGAGCATGTTTAATTTTGTCGCTTTGCCTCAATTTTCCTTCAGCAATTTTTTTGTTGTAATCGACAATGTTTCTCTGTCCGGCGTCTGCTAGTACTTCATAACGGTTTTCCATTTCGATAACACAAGATTTTAGAATCAGAACTGCATCCTTTGGATTAGTAATAATCATACTTTCGACATCGGGAGATGTAGCTAAAAAATGTTGACTTAACGCACCATACTGTGGCATTTCCACTTTTTTGGGGTCAATTATTACAAATTTTTGGTTTTGCGGATGTATTGCATACAAAAGGCTATTTATTATGGTATTGATACCAACACTTTTCCCTGTTCCAGTAGCCCCTGCGATTAACAAGTGTGGCATTTTGGTCAAATCTTCTATAAACACTTCGCCACTGATTGTTTTACCAAAAGCCAATGGCAAACGTGCATCTGTTTTACGATATTTTTCACTTGCAACCACATCTCCAAACCTAACTATCTTTGGCTTGGAATTAGGGATTTCCACTCCAACTGTTCCTTTGCCAGGCATAGGGGCAATTATTCTTACTCCTTTTGCTTTCAGAGCCATTTCGATATCGTCAGCAAATGATTCAATTCGGCTAATTTTAATCCCAGGAGCTGGTACAAATTCGTATAATGTAACAACAGGTCCGGGGGTGATTTCGATATTCTCGATATAAATTTTAAATGTTTCTAATTTTTCTTGTAGAATTTTTGCATTTGTTTCGAATTCTGCATAATCAAACCCAGTATCTACTTCGGTCCTAATTAAGTTCGAGATACTTGGGAATTTGTATTTAATTTTAAACTCTGAATGCTCGGAATAGAACTTAGTTTTTAGCTCGTCCTGATTCGATTTGGGAGGCAATACACTCGCACTTTGGACTGCCTGAGTAGTTTCCTTAATATTTATCGATATTGTCTTCTGTGTGGATTGAACAGGGGTTTCTACCTTATTTGCATTATTGGAAACCAATTCATCAATTATGCTATCAATTTCTTTAATATCCTCGAAATTTTTACTCTCAGGTATTTTAATTTCTTCTGTATTTTTATATTTATTATGCTGATTTCCATCAATATCTTGAATTGAACTATTTTCACTTTTCGTTACTTCGAAATTGGGTTGTTCATCTTCTAAACCTTCATTATTGCTATCACTCCATCTTGGGTCATAATCCTTTTTTAATTCTTCTTCGATTTGTTTATTACTAAGTGCTATTTTACTGGGATCGATAAATTGAATTTTGGGAGAAAATTTCTTTGGTTCTTCTTTTCTTGCTTCAATTCTATCATCGTTCTCTGCAACTATTTCCAAAGGATTTGGTGGAATAACAACATGTTTATTCTCTGTTTTAGTTTGATATTGCAAATTGCTGTTGGAAATATCAGGAGATGTTGGCAAGTCATTTCCCCTTTCCACTTTGTTTTCATCTTGATTATCTTCAACTTCTGAGTTAATATTCTCATCTGTTTTCCGATTATCAAAGTAATTTTTTGAACTTAAATATGCATATTTAATAATATCAGTAACTTTAAATTCAAGTTTATAGAAAATTGTAATAAAGATAGCGAAAAGAAAGATAAGGAAAGCACCAAAACTTCCCATTACAGATGATATAACAAAAGCTAAAAAGTAGCCAACTAGACCGCACCATTCAAATGGAATTTCGCCAAGCCACGAAAATCCTCGAATTGCACCGAGGAAACCAGAAATAAAAAATGTGATTAGAATCCAAAACAAACTATTGAGAACTAATTTTTGAATATCCAAATTACGGCGAAATAATGAAGTTGCCAAATACATTCCAAGAAATAGAAGCAGTATTACTGGATAGCCAAAAGTTTTATTTATAAGCAATTCCGAAAGAAAAACTCCGAATAATCCGAGCCAATTTTGTGTAGTAGCTTGGCGTGCTAGTATTTCTGGTTCTCCGGTAAATAATCCGTATAAATCGGTGAATGAAACACTCGACCGTTCGATGTCGGATTTGTTGTAGGAGATAACAGAAATTGTTAAAAATAGCAAAACCAACAAAGATAAAAATGCAAATATTTTAATATGAAAATTAAACTTTCTTCGTAAAGTTATCTTTTCTTGCTCTAATTCAAGACTTTCAGAAGATGAAAAATCATTATCTGATAACATTTTTAATTTTCCTTATGCTGCAAAATTCAAATTTAATAAAAATAATTAAATTCTTGATTTTTTTATGCTTATACCTTCGATAACAGGTACTACTGGAAAAATATCATATTGTAAACATAAATCTATATCAGATTCCAATCCCATTGTTGCCATTCGCTGGGCATGGTCGCGTGATTTAATAAAATTGAATAAATCAATCTTATGAAACTCGAATAATACTTTCACAGAATGAGCCGAATCAGTCAATTCAGCATGACTTAACTTCACTAATTCAGAAATTAAATTACCAG
>CAYOPF010000074.1:0-14563 GCA_964405755.1 uncultured Chloroherpeton sp. | reverse complement strand
GTATATTAGTGTTACTCTCGATGATGTAAAAAGAGTTGCTCAAAAATATTTTTCGACCGACAAAAGAGTTGTGCTTATTTATAAACCAAAATCAAAATCGTAAAAAAGTAAGGAAAAATAACTATGAATAAAATTAAAATCTATATTGTATTATTATTGGTGGCATTTAGTGTAAATAACTTAATTGCGGTCGAACCTTTACCAAAACCCGAACCAAAGACTGCTAAGGACTTTGTATTTCCAGAATATAAAACCATTGTTCTATCGAATGGAATTAAAGTTTTCCTAATCAGCGACAAAGAACAACCGGTAATTGAATTAAGAATGTTGCTTGCAGGCGGATCGAATTTGGATGGTGCAAAGACAGGTCTCTCCGATATTACAACAGGATTGATGACCAAGGGAGCTGGCAAACGTAATGCCCTCGAAATTGCTCAAACTTTGGATGGTATTGGAGCTTCTGTTAGTGTTTCCGCCGGACAGGATTACATAATTGCTTCGGGCTCGTCGCTTACAAAACACTTCAGTGCAATGTTCGATGTTTTTACCGATGTCGTATTGAATCCCAAATTCCCTAAAGATGAGTTCGATAAATTAATCGAGCAATCCTTGGCAGGAGTTAAAATGAGAAAATCCAATAGCGGACAATTATCAAGATTGCTTGGTGCAATTGCTGTTTACGGAAAAGACCATCCTTATGGAAAGGTTTCTTCAGAACCATCATTGAAATCAATTACCATTGATGATTGCAAGAAGTACTATCAGTCAACCTTTATGCCA
The DNA here is from genome assembly GCA_964405755.1 of uncultured Chloroherpeton sp. GTDB lineage: Bacteria > Bacteroidota > Ignavibacteria > Kapaibacteriales > UBA2268 > GWF2-33-9. Next base: position 13,783 of record CAYOPF010000074.1, on the reverse strand, counting down.
AACAACTTAACAATGGCTGTTATTGGCGATTTTGACGAAAAAGAATTGATTAAAGCTTTAGAAGGGAAATTTAAAAGTTGGAAATTAGGATCGAAACCAAATATGGATTTGCCCGACCCTAAACCTTTACCAAAAGGTGTATATTTTATCCCAAGAGCTGGCTCCAAACAATCATCAGTTACAGTTACTGCTTTAACAATACCAAGAAATCACTCTGACAATTTAGCATTGCGTTTAACATCAGCAGTCCTGGGCGGTGGTTTTGGTTCCAAATTGTTCAGAACACTTCGCGAAAAGTATTCTTTCACCTATAGTCCATTTGCGTCGCATACTGGTAATAAATACGCAAACAGATTTACTGCTGGTTCGGAAGTTAAATTGGATAAAACTGATTCCTCAATCACAGTTATAATGGAACAAGTGAATGCACTATACAATGATGGAGTTACAGACGAAGAATTAGGCAGAATAAAGAACAACGTAATCGGCAACTATCAGATGGCATTCGAAAGTTCCGATTTTGTTGCTTCCTTAATACAAAATTCCGAATTCTATGGTGAATCGATGGATGTTGTTAAAACTTACACTACTCGAATGAACAATCTCACTACATTCGATATCGCAAAGGTTTCAGAAAAATACTTAAGGACAGATAAGTTATATGTAACTGTTGTAACAACTCCCGAAATGAAAGATGAGTTGAAGAAATGGGGCAATGTTTATGAATACACTTTAGATTTAGAATCCGAAGAGGACATAGCACGTGCTAATCCAGTTAATATCACTGCCGAAGAGCTTATTCAAAAATACACAAATGCAATGGGCGGTGCCGAAAAAATTAACGCAATTCAGACCATGAAATTAGAAGCAAGAGGCAAGTTCAAAGTTCAAGGACAATCATTTGATGCAAAGGCTACCCAATTAACAAAATTCCCAGATAAAGAATTTAGAAGCATTACCACTCCTGTATTCCAACAAGAATCGTGGTGCAATGGAACAAAAGCATGGGCAAAACAAGGCACGGAGTTGGTAGAACTGACTGGTGCAGATTTTGATGATGCTAAAAAGAATGTAAAGTCAGAACTATTAGAATTAACCAAAGCTATTCAAAATAAATTTAAACTTGAATTAATAGGGGAAAAAGATGGTTTGATAAAGCTTAAAGTTACTAATAGTGATGGTGATAAAGCAACTTATTACTTCGATAAAGCCAATTTCCTTATTAAGAAAATGGAAGCTACACAAGATTCACCACAAGGTCCTATCGAAGTTGTTTCAGAATACTCACAATATGAAAGTATAGATGGAATGAAATATCCTTTAAGAGTTGTAGTTAGCACACCGTTTTATCAATTAGAGTTAGATAACGTTGTTTTCTTCAATGTTCCAATTGAAGATGATGTATTCACTCCGAACAAATAAAGCTTAAGCAATCATAAAAAAAGACTGCTCCATTAGAGCAGTCTTTTTTTTGTTCGAGATGGGAAGTCTGAATAATCAACTTCCCGTGTTAACCCTTTTATTTCACATTATCTATTAAGTATCACTTTCACAGTTTTTACTGAATTTGTTGTTTTAATTACAATCAAATAAACACCGTTTGGTAGTTGTTTGCCAGTATAATCGCACCCATTCCAATCTATCTTCAATGCATTGGTCATTGGAGGAATATCAAACTGATAAACTTTCGACCCTTGAATATTGTAAACCTCTATAGAACTTAGCAATTCATTTGCATTTTCCAATTGCACAGACACTTTCAAAGAATTCACAAATGGATTAGGACTTAACTCGATTGTGTAATCATTTCCTTTTTCTACCGAGGTGGATCCACCTAGGTCTTTTTGGTCATTGCTACTACCTTGGTCGTCGCCCATCATCCACGGCTCTAAAGCCAAAAATGCAGTATATTTACTAAGAATACGGTTTTTCATACTGGTTTCGACTATTTCGGTAACAATCAGATTGGTATTCAATAATGTTTCCAAATACTGAATATAATTGCCAAGCCACAATTTTTTATTTGTTGCAAAAGTTTGATCATAGGTTTTTACAGATAAATTTCTATGAAAGGGTTTGGATTGATTTGACTTGTACAATCCATTGAAGTTAACTGTAAAATCTTGACTTCCAGCATATTTTCCGACAATTAATATTGGTTGGGTCATAGTTAAATTTGCTTTGGTATCGTTTAGATTGTATTTTGCCCAAGTGAAGCCATCTGTTAATGCAACATTAAAATCGTAACCTAAAAATGTAATATCTGTAGCTTCGAATGCCTTTTGCAACATAACATCCAGAGGTTGCAATGATTTTATGTATTCGCCCTTAAACATCTTTGCCATGTTATAATATAAATATTCATTACCACGATAGGATATGTTATTTACTTTGAAGGTTGGAGCAGTTGTGGAAAAATCAACAAAATAAAATTGAGGAGCCTCTCCTTCTCCTTTGGATATTTCCTTAATAAACACATTTGCAGCTTCAGGGGATCCATAATTTGTACTTGACGAAATGCTTATTACCTTGACATTCTCCGATTTAGTACTACGAGCAAATTCAGCTGCCCTTTTCAGAATAAACGAAAGCATCGTAAATTTAGTTACACTGTTTTCATCAATTCTGGAGAATGCTTGATTAAGTTCAACATTGGTGCAACTTTGCCAACTATTAAACATCATTTTGGGTTCAAATTCATTTACGATTATATTGAATGAATCTTTGTGTGATAGAGAATTTACAGCTTTATCAAGAATATTTTGAATTAGATTTTGAAATTTTACTGTAGTCGAAGTTGCATCGAAGTCGATAGCAAAAATAATCTTTCTCGATTCGCTAATATTCACAGCTAATTGTGGAAGGAAAGCTAATTGGAAATAACCCTCGTCTTCGGATTCTTTGAATGCATTGAGAAATACGCCATCTTGCATTGGATTATCGTATTTTATAAAGTATTGGGTATTCTGAGCACTTAAAGCCTTAACGTTTTTAAATTCTGTCTGATAAGATTCGCCGTAAATTTCATCTTTTACATAATTAAATGTAGATGAGAATGAAATTTGTGGATTTTTGAAGCCATTTTCAAGTGTTGTGATTATTCTAACATTTGGGTCTGTTCGGGATAGAGATATCATTTTGAACGGAAGTGGTATAGATGCTTGAGTTGTACCCCAAGTTATAGGTTCGAACCAGGAAATTTTCACTCTTCGTTGTCTATGTCCTGCCATTGGATAAATACGAAATTCATATTGAACATCGGAATTTTTATAGAAAATTGAAGGGTCCCTGCGAGTACGTTTAACAATGTTTTCATAAATCTGATTGGCTGTCCAGCGATCGGTTAATTTTGCTTTTACCAAGGTATCCTCCACCCACAACCATGAATCGACAACGATAGCTCTTTTGTCTAATTGGAAATAATACTGAACTTCCAAAGTGTCTGTAGGTTTTGTGTATTGCGAAGATCTTGCCGAAAAGTTAATATACATATCGTACAAAGCGTATAACCCCATTGGTCGGACAACAAGTAAAACAGAATCGATGTCCCCCTGTGCATATTTCCACTGATTCTGTGGGTCCTGAACTTGCAAGCTCCATTGCGAGTAACTTGCAGTCGTAATGACAACAAATAATGCTGCTACGAAAAAAAGAATTTTTTTCATTATAATACCTCTATATGAAAATAGTTTTTTCATTTTATGTATTCTCAATATACTATATAATCCTTCAATGTCCATTTTGTTACAATGTACCCCAAAATAATTTTTATTTATAACTTATTATATGTGCGGCGATACCCTCTATATGCAATAATAATGGTTATATACAACTTTTTTTAATTATCTCGTAAAAATTGCATAATTTTGTAATAAATTACTTTTTTTTTAATAAATGGAAAATCAATTTATAAATAAAGCAATCCAGATTTCTTTAGCATCTATTCAGAAGGGTGGAGGTCCGTTTGGTGCTTGTATCGTTCGGGATAATGAAGTAATCTCGTTAGAGCATAATACTGTTACAATCGACAACGACCCAACTGCACATGCCGAAATTAATGCAATTAGGACAGCAGCAAAGAAATTAGGTAAATTCGATTTGAGTGATTGCGAAATATATTCTTCCACCGAACCTTGTCCAATGTGCCTTTCGGCGATTTATTGGGCAAAAATTCCAACTGTTTTTTTTGCTACAACACGAAAAGATGCAGAGGAAATTGGTTTTAGCGATAATTGGATTTACCAGGAAATTCCCAAACCAATTGATGAAAGAAAGATTAAAATGATACAATTAGATAAGTCCAAATCGCTCGAAGTATTCGAAGTTTGGAAGAATTTTGAAAATAAAATTGAGTACTGATATGAAAATAATTATCCCAACAATTTTTCTGATTTTATTGGTTTCTGCATGCAAAAACTACTACACAGAACCTTGCGAAATAGAATACAAAACTGTTTTCGAAAAATCACACTTTTTTAATTCAATTCCAGATATTTTAAAAGATGAACAATTTACAATAAATAAATCCGACGAAGAGCGTGGATATTTGATTGCCGAGCGTTTTGTTCGTATAGAGCAGGATTCATTTCAATTGAATATATCAATTCGCTTCGACCAAGATAATAAGAAGTTTTTCATCACTCCTTCTTCTGCAAAATTACCCAGGAATGAAAAAAGCATAAGGTTTTACACCTTAAAGAAAATGCCTAAGGAAATGGAACCTTACTTTGTGAAAGCAATGAACAGAATAGAAACCTTTAATTTAGGGAAAAATTTCCCCAATAGGTAAAACTATGGAAGAACCACGCCCCGAAACGATTTCCGAGTTAACAGACAGATTGAAAGGATTAATCGAGTCAAATTTTTCATTTGTTTTTGTTGTGGGAGAAATATCAAATTACAAACGTAACCAATCAGGCCATCATTATTTTTCATTGAAAGATAGTGGAGCTCAAATTTCTTGTGCAATTTGGGGAAGTACTAAAATTGACTCCAAAATTAATGATGGAATGAAAGTAATTGCTAGTGGGTATGTTTCGCTTTATGCCCCACAGGGTAAATACCAAATTGTAGTTCAAACAATCAAACCAGCAGGAATTGGCGACTTATATCAAAAATTTGAAGAGCTTAAGCAAAAACTTGCGGAATTGGGTTATTTCGATACTGAGCGAAAGCGACAAATACCAGAAGTTTGTCTTAAGGTTGGTGTTTCCACATCCCCAACTGGAGCGGCAATAAAGGACATAATTTCGACAATTCACAACAGATTGCCAGCAGTCCAAATTTACTTTCGTCCTACAATGGTTCAGGGAGATGGCTCGGAATACGATATCGCTCGGGCCATCGAGGAGTTGAACCAATATGAATTAGATGCTCTGATTATAGGTCGTGGTGGAGGTTCAATAGAAGATCTGTGGTCGTATAATACCGAAGTTGTTGCCAATGCAATTCTAAACTCGCGAATACCAATTATTTCGGCAGTTGGCCACGAAACCGACTTCACTATCGCCGACTTTGTTGCTGATATGCGTGCTCCTACTCCAACGGGAGGAGCACAGTATGTAACCAAAAACACTCTTTCGGACTTTTTTAATTATTTTGATAATGCTGAATTGAGTATGAAAAATATGATTTTTAATAAAATCAAGCAATACCAACAAACTATAGAAAAAACATTTGAAAATAATTTCAAGGCAAGATTGCTCGATAAATTCTATTTCTTGCAACAACAGCTAAATGATAACGGGGAGATGCTCTTCAAATCAATGTTTCAGATTTTAAAATTCCACCAACAATCGCTTTCTGCTAAAGAAAATATACTCAAAAGCCTACACCCACTACTTCCTATGGAAAAAGGGTTTGTATTAATAAAACAAAATGGAAAAGTAATCAATAATGAAATAACTCCTAAAATAAACAAGGAAATCGAGATTGAGAGAAAGAATGATATTCTAACAGCTAAGTTGGTCCAAATAAAAAATAAATTAATATAGCAATTTATAACAAAAAATTATTAATTTACATTTTTTATACTTAAGGAGAAATAAATGGCAAAAGTAAATGCATATATTTCCTTTAATGGAAATTGCGAAGAGGCTTTCAATCATTATAAGTCAGTTTTTGGTGGTGAATTTTCCTATTTGGGTCGCTTTCGGGATATGCCCTCACCCGAAGGTATTACTGAAGACGAATTGGATAAAATTATGCACATCACATTACCAATAAGTGCAGAAACAGTTTTGTTTGGAAGCGACGTGCCGAGTAGTTATGCCGAAAAAATGGTTTTTGGAAATAATTTCTCGATTTCGATTGATTGTGGCTCCGAGGAGGAATGTAATAATTTTTTTGCAAAGCTATCTGAAGGTGGATTTATTACAATGCCTTTGGAAAAAACATTCTGGAATGCATATTTCGGAATGTGTGTCGATAGATTTGGTATAAATTGGATGGTAAATTACGATTATCCACAAGAATAAAACATTTTAACAAATGCGATTCAAGATATTCAAAATAATGGGTATTTTAAATGTAACCCCTGATTCTTTTTCGGACGGGGGTATTTTTTTGGACACCTTCGAAGCTATAAAACAAGTTGATTGGATGGTCGAAAATAGCGCCGATATCGTCGATATTGGTGGCGAAAGCACCCGTCCAAATGCACCAGAAGTATCTGCCGAAGAAGAATTCCGTCGGGTAATTCCTATTGTAAAGGAAATCCGCAAAATATATCCGCAACTAACTATTTCTGTGGATACTACCAAGTACGAGGTTGCCAAAGCAGCGTTGGACGAAGGTGCAGATATTATCAATGATGTCTCTGGTTTGCAATTTAATGAAAACCTGGCTGAATTGGTTGCAAACTATAACGCGGGACTAATTATAATGCATATGAAAGGAACTCCAAGGGATATGCAAGCAAATCCCGAATACGACGATGTTGTTAAGGAAGTATATGATTTTTTGGAAAAACAAGCGTTTATTGCAGAATCTAATGGGGTTGATAAGATTTGGATTGATGTTGGTATTGGATTTGGAAAAAAAATAAAACACAACCTTGAATTACTTAAGAATTTAGATAAATTCAATACTCTTAAATATCCGCAAGTTTTGGGAATATCCAGAAAGTCATTTATTGGAAAAATGTTCAACATAGATGAACCAAAGGACAGAGATGTGCAAACTGCTTTGCTGCATTCTATACTGGTTACAAAAGGAATCGACATCGTGCGGGTGCACAATGTCGAATACCTAAATCAACTAAGAAAACTTTTAATCGAGTTTAATTAATCTTCGATTAATAGTAATTTGCTATTTTCCATTATCAGTTTGTCCTCGAAGTGTACAGTTGGCTTGGAAATTAATCCATCGATATGCATCGGAACATTTATTTTGCCACCAAAGGACATATTGTTGCCAAATGCAAAATGAACTGTACCCAAAACTTTTTCGTCTTCTAGAATTTCGCCAGTCAGTTTAGCATAAGGATTTGTACCAATTCCAAACTCACAGATAGTTTTGCCGCCATCATCGAATCTGTTTATTAATCTGCCAAGGAACCGTGCTTCTCCACCTTTACCAGAAATCTTAGTAACGATACCATTTTTGATTTCCATATATATTGGATGGGATAACAAACCGATTGTAGCAACAGAGCCATCAATCACCAATAAACCATTAACAGATTCTTCAATTGGTGCAACATAAACTTCACCTGAAGGTATATTGCCACTTTCTCCAATGTTTTTCAATACGCCAGTCGAGGCAATAGGATTACGTCCTTCGATCGAAAAAGTAATGTTAGTTCCTTTCTTTGATGTAACTGTTATGTTTTTTACGCCATTGAAAGCCTCCAATACAGTATTAGTATTATTGACTACTTTATCCACATTTGGGTTTAAACAACGGATCATAGTGTCCAGCGAAATATTTGGCATTGTTCCAACACGAACACCAAGTTTGGAAGCTTCGCGACGAGCTTTGGTATGAGTCAATGATTTTGAAGTTGGAGCTATAACCACATCAACAGATTTCATCAATTCTGCAACTTGCTCAGGTGGTTCCTGACCGTTGATCTCTCGTGATTTAATTTCGACATAAATTGCTTCTTTGGCAATAATCTGACCAGCTTCGTATAAAGATTGACCAATTTCTCTCAACACTTCGTCGGTGAGAACCAATAAAGTTTCACCGTCGTCCAATCCCATGTACTCTTTTAATGCAATTCGAGATGCTTTTTGTAATTTTAATAATGGCATAAATACTCCATAATTTATTAAGTAAAAAAATATTGTGCTTAAAAATTAGTTAATAAGATTTGTAAAACCTTGAATTACAAAGATAATAAAAAAGTTAAAATAACGAAAAAAAATGTTAATATTTTTTTAATTTTCTTAATAATTTATATAAAAAACAGGTATAAAATATCTGTTTAAATAAAAATATAAAATATTATCTTTTAATTTTCGTTTTAAAACAATTGGATAATTCTTCCAAAAAAATTCGTATAAACATTTTTTTTAAATAATTATTAATAATAAAAACGGAGTCATTATTATGGCAAAAATTATTGAGTTTAATGCAGAAGCCCGCTCCCATTTAAAATCTGGGGTTGACCAATTAGCAAATGCAGTTAAAGTTACGTTAGGTCCGAAAGGTCGTAATGTAATTATCGACAAAAAGTTTGGTGCGCCAACTGTAACAAAAGATGGTGTTACTGTTGCTAAAGAAGTTGAACTGGAAGATCCAATCGAAAATTTAGGTGCAAACATGGTTCGAGAAGTTGCATCAAAAACTAGTGATGTAGCGGGTGACGGAACAACAACTGCAACTGTATTGGCTCAAGCAATTTATCGTGAAGGCTTGAAGAATGTTACTGCTGGTGCAAATCCAATGGATTTAAAACGTGGCATCGACCTGGCAGTTTCAAAGATTACAGAAGGGTTAAAGAGCATTTCCCGTGAAGTTCAAGGTAAAAAAGAAATCACTCAAGTTGGCGCAATATCTGCAAACAACGATAGTACTATCGGCGAATTGATTGCAGAAGCAATGGAAAAAGTAGGAAAAGACGGCGTGATAACTGTCGAAGAAGCAAATACTATGGATACTGCGTTAGAAACAGTTGAAGGAATGCAGTTCGACCGTGGATATCTTTCTCCTTATTTTATCACTGATGCTGATAATATGGAAGTAGTTTTAGAAAATCCTTTCATTTTAATTTATGACAAGAAAATCTCTTCAATCAAGGATATTCTTGCTATTTTAGAAAAAACTTCACAAACTGGTCGCTCTTTACTAATAATTGCAGAAGATGTGGAAGGCGAAGCTCTGGCGACACTGGTATTAAACAAATTACGTGGTATCTTGAAAATAGCTGCAGTTAAAGCACCTGGATTCGGCGACCGCCGCAAAGCAATGTTGGAAGACATCGCTATTCTTACCAATGGAACATTAATTACAGAAGAACAAGGTTATAAATTAGATGCAGCTGGCTTGGAACATTTAGGTACTGCAGCTAAAGTAATTATTGATAAAGACAATACTACAATAGTTGAAGGTGCCGGCAAGCAAGATTCAATTAAGAGAAGAATAAACGAAATTAAAGTGCAAATCGATAAGACTACTTCAGATTACGACCGTGAAAAATTGCAAGAAAGATTGGCTAAATTAAGTGGTGGTGTTGCAGTATTAAAAATTGGTGCTGCTACCGAAGTTGAATTAAAGGAAAAGAAAGCACGCGTCGAGGATGCTTTGCACGCTACCCGTGCCGCTGTTGAAGAAGGCATCGTACCAGGTGGTGGTGTTGCTTATCTTCGTGCAGTTAAAGGTTTGGAGAATATAATTGTTCAAAATCCCGACCAAAAAATTGGCGTAGAGATTATCAAACGAGCTATTGAAGAACCAATTCGTCAGATTGTCGAAAATGCTGGATTGGAAGCTTCTGTAATCGTAAACAAAGTTAAGGAAGGTGATGGTAACTATGGTTTCAATGCATTCTCCGAAGAATTTGTTGATATGTTCGAAGCTGGCGTTATAGACCCAACTAAAGTTGCACGCGTTGCATTGGAAAATGCTGCATCAGTTGCTGGTTTATTATTAACTACCGAAGCTTTAATAGTTGAAAAACCAGAGAAAAATCCTCCAATGCCTCCAATGCCAGGCGGTGGAATGGGCGACATGTACTAGAAGCTCATAATTTAAAACAAAAAGTGTAATACCATTTTCGTATTACACTTTTTTTTTACTACCGAACTTAAAAAAGGGACGAGTTTTGGTCGTCCCTTAATTTTTTTACATGTGTTTGTTATTCGCGAAAATAAATTAGATAAACAACATTTATTAATAAATTATTATAAAAGACTGTTGCAATACCTCATCTCCGTTAGTAACCTGAAGTATGTAGTTTCCACTTGCTAAACGGTGTTTCTTAAATAAATCAAACACTATAGTGTTGTCTCCCATTGGGAGTTCGTAATTACTATTATAAACCAATTCGCCGATGCTTGTTAGTACTTTAACCTCAATCTTTGAATTATTTTCCAATAATAAATCGAATTGAATGGAACCATCAGTAATTGGATTTGGATATACTCCACTTAAAGACATATTTTTACCTATTTGATAGGTATTATCTTCTGGTTCTTTATATGGCGTGTTGATGCTTCGTGGATTGTTTTGTGATTGGTTTGTATTGTAGGTTGGCGAAATCATACCGCCATTTCTGAATGCAAACCATCTGAACCTATAATAAGTGCCTTTTGTAAGATTCGTAACTTGAACCTGGTTGCTACTGCCACTATAAATTACATAATGCTTGGTTCCAGTAGTTTTGCTATTGTCGCCAAAGCTGGAATTAGCAGAATAAACTGTTCCATCTTCTGGAAGGATATTGTTGTTATAATCTGTTTGTTTCGTAACTACCAACAAGATACCATCACCTTGTCCTTCCTCGGGGTCTTCCCATTCAATTGTTATTGACTTTTGGCTACGACTTATAACTGAATTATTCTTCGGCTGTTGAGCTGTAACAATCAACTGAGCCACATTGCTGATTATGGATTCATTGCCATAAGATACTTTTAAGTAATAAAAACCTTCATCATCAAATTCAATATTGGTCAAACCTAAGTGAATAGTGGTAGCTACCAGAGTTTCATTACCATTTTCGGGAGTATTGTCTTCGTCGTAATACCATTTATATGAATACTTAGAAACAGTTACAGAAGAATTAAACGCAGGCTGCAAAGTTGTGCCATAAGCAACTTTTTGTAACTCAGGTGAAATAAACAAATCTATTTCGAACTCTTCATCAACAACCTGAACATCAACTGTAACAGTTGTCGTACACCCTGCTGAATTGGTAACAACAAGAGTGTAGGTGCCCGAATGGCTTGCATCAGCATTACTTATTGATGGATTACGTAAACTACTAGAAAATCCATCAGGCCCACTCCACTGATATGTTGTAAACCCAGCAGTTGCGTTAAATTGTATTGTCTCTCCCAAATATACAGGTGAATTGTATGAGGCAGTAACTGCAGGATTGGCATTAATTGTAACACTTACCGATGCAGTTGCAGTACACCCCAGATAAGTACAAGTAACAACATAGTTACCACTGTGATTAGGTTGTGCATTGTTTATTACGGGGTTTTGTTGGTTACTGGAAAAGTTGTTTGGTCCACTCCAGGAATAAGTTGATCCAGTAGGTCCTTGAGCATAAAGATTTAAAGTTTTGCCTTGACATTGTGGAGAATTCGAAGAAGCCGTAACTGTTGGTTTTGGATTTATTACAACTTCAATAGATTGAGTTGTGGAACACCCAGAGTTATTTGCCTGACAATAATATGTACCAGAGTAGATTGGAGTTGCACCAGTAATTGTTGGATTGGTTCCCTCTGCGCTAAAACCGTTTGGACCTGTCCAATAGTACATATATTCGTTTTCAGCATTTGCCTCTAGGGATAAAGTACCTCCTGTACAAATTGGAGAATTCGAACTTAGTTCGAATGAGGGAGAACCAAAGATATTAACATCTACATAGAATATGTTTTCGCATCCATTATGATTTTTAACTGTAAGTATATACCTTCCTGCATTGTCGGCTGTTGCATTTTCAATAATGGGATCCATATCAGTACTGAAAAACTCATTTGGTCCTGTCCACAAATATTGATATCCGTTTTGCAAAGAATTTTTGTCAAACTTTGTATTTTTCTCAACTATTCCGTAATTATAAAATGCAAAAAGATACAAGTCGTTTCCTTCGCAAAGAGGTGAATTTGATCCAGGATAAGCTTCAGGTAAACTATTTACAAATATTTCAAGATATGTAGTAGAGGAACATCCGTCTTCTTTAAAAGCAGTAAGAGTATATTCTCCTGAATCTTCAAAACCTAAATTAGTTAACATTGGATTTTTTTCTGAACTTGAAAACTCATTAGGACCGCTCCAATAGAAATAATCTGCATCGGAGGTTACATCAAATTGATAGTCATCGCCTTCGCATAAATATTCAACATCCTGACCAGATATTGAATTGATTGTTACAGAAGGAATTTCACCTACCAATACTTCAATTTCATAAGTTGCTTCACAACCCATATAAGGGATAACAGTCAAATAATAAGTTCCTGACATTTCAGGAGTTGCATTTTCGATAAAAGGATCTTTCTCGTTGCTATAAAAGTCATTTGGACCTGTCCACTCAAAAAATTCACCAAACTGTAATTTGTTATTAAAATCCTTATTATTTGTATTAATTATTTCATCTTCAATATCTGCAAATAAGTATAGGGTTTCGCCTTCGCAAATTGGGGAATTTGAACCAGGGTACATTTCAATCCCAGTTTCAAAGTAGACATCAATTGATGAAGTTGAAGTACAACCTGTTTCATTATCTGTTACCTCAACAATATAGGTACCCTCATTATCCAAAGTTGTATTTTCGATAATTGGATCTGAATCTTCACTACTAAAATCATTCGGTCCAGTCCACTTGAATGTGAAACCACCACTTTGTAACTGATTTTTATTTTCTTTACCTTTAAGTTCAATTAATGTTGGTATATTGTAGTCAACATGTAATTTGATATCGTTGCCTACACATACTGGATAATCATAATACGCATATATCATCGGTCCAGAAATAATCTCTACATCAACTTCAGCCGAAGTTTGACAACCGAACTCATCTTCAACAATTACGTAGTAAGTATGTACTCCAGTTGTGCAATTAACTACAGTTGGATTTTGATCAGTTGATGAAAAATCTGGTCCAAACCATTGATAACTTTCCCATCCATCAGAAGCAAATAATTGAAATTCTGTGCACGGACAAATATAATTAACACTTGATGTTGCAGTTAGACTTAATGAGCATTGTGAAAATTTGACTAAATAGGCATCTCGACTACCCCTTAATTCTTCCTGAAAAGCACCTACTGTCGCTATTGAATTATTAGAATATGTATATGCTGCTAAGTATAAATCAGTTCCTTGTGCATTTATATCATATCCGTAATCTGTTGTGCTTCCACCATAGTACGTACCCCATTCTCTTTTTCCACTTCCGTCAAATTTTGCAATAAAAGCATCGTAATCACCACCTCTGTCTGTCTGGTAAGCATCACTTGTTGAAATAGCATTATCGGAAGAAGTATCTCCCGAGATGTATATAAAACCATCTTGGTCAACTGTTACACCATAACCATAATCATATTTAGAGCCACCGTAATAGGTTCCCCATTGACGTACACCACTACTGTTGAATTTGACAACAAAAGCA
>CAYOPF010000073.1:0-14642 GCA_964405755.1 uncultured Chloroherpeton sp. | reverse complement strand
GAAATCCTTTTTTAATTCAAAATTACATATTTTAACTATTTTTAAAAACTACATTTTAATAAATTTTTGAGAAAGCTCCATACCCGAAAGAGTTATTATTTTGATTAAGTAAGTTCCTGATTTTAATTTTTTTAAATCTACTAATATTTTATTTTCATTACATATATAATCAATTTCATGGGAATTACCTGTTAAGTCGATTACGAAAACACTCTTTGGGCAATAATTATCGTGCATATATATGTTTAATTCATCATAAGCAGGATTCGGGTGAATAGTTAATGATTGCGAATTAGTTTCATTGACTGATGTAGGATTAACGCCAACACCATAAACAGGTATATTGTTCACTCCAGAATTGAAATTGCAGTTTATTACAATGTTCCCGGTATATGCTTTTGCTTGGGTTGGTATAAATGTAATATCAATGATAAATGTTTCTCCAGGTGCTAAATCTCCGCTATCCCATTTCGACTCAAACCCAACAGGCAAAGAAATTGAATATATCTTAAGAGTAGAAGTACCCTTGTTGCTTACTTTTAGTAATTTTGTGGCAACAGAACCCTTCTGAACCTCACCAAAGTTCAAATCTCCTTCGATCTGAATGATTGCATTATGATTCTCTGCTACCCACCCAACTCCATAGTACTCAATAATTTTGGTTCCGACTCCGTTGGACTGAATTACCAAAAATCCAAAGTACTCATCTTCATCTTCAGGAGTAAAAGTTACAGTAACTTCACTATATTCACCAGGCGGTATAATGCCCGATTCCCAATCCACTTCGCATTCTGATGGTTTTGAGATATAATTTACTTTCAAATCCACTGAACCATCGTTTTGGATAACAAATTTTCGGGTCAACGATTTACCCAACTCTACTTTTCCAAAATTTAAATCCCCCTGAAGAGTAAGTATTGCTATTGAGTCCCGATTGCGCTGAATGTTTACATATAACTCATAAATACCAGTTTGTTCGGTAAAAAATGGTTTCACTTTAACATACATACTTTTATAACCAAAAGTTCTTGCTGGTTGGGGTAGGGCATTGTCATATATTTCCGACCAGGTCAAACCATCAAAAGAATATTGAAATACCACATCGACTGTTGAATTTGTTAATGGATTTTTGCTGTTTGCATCAAGAACAGAAATGTCAATTTTATAGTTAAAATTAGGTGCAAGTATGATTTGGTACAAATCTATATCTGTAGTGTCGTGGATGTTTACTTGCTTTAAATCTATCGACGCAACATCATTAATAAATTCATATTCAATCTTTGTAGAATTTGATACATAATTGTTGCTCTCGTATTTGTCTGGATCAATTGGAATTGATTTTATGATTATTTTTATTGGATTAATATAATTACTTGTCGAACCAACCAATTTGTAATTCTCAGTTCCTTCTTCTTGATAGAACAAAGCTAAATAGTAAGAACCCCCAGGTAATTTTAATTTATCTGATTCTATTGTAATCCCTCCAGAATAATTTCCCTTTGGTGGTAATCCATTACTTTCGATATACTCTCCTATAGATCCAACAAAAGTGCTTCTGTTATAGTTGAATAACCCTGCAAATATCTTACCTTTAAATGTTTTATCTGTTTGGTTTTTTACATCGAAATTTATTTTTAAAATATCTCCATTTTCAATAATATTGGATGGAATTGTTTTAATCGTAGAATTCAGGGTGAATTCAGTATTATCCAAAACTTCAATGTCAGCAAAATGTTGCTTAACAAGAATCGATTTTGGTACTATTCGCCACTGATTTTCTACATCTCTCTGAAAAATATAAACTTTATATTTCCCTGGTACCATACCAATAATTCCTTTTGAGGAAAAAATAAAGTTACGTGTCTGCGACCACTCAATTTTTACATCTTTCAATATTTCAATATAACTTATCAAATTATTGTTGTTATCCAAAACAGCTGCAGTCAAATCACCTTTGAAGTCTTGGATGCTTCTGTTGTTAATATCTAAGCTAAGGTCGAAATTTGCTCCATAATATATTGTATTACTACTAAGCTTGATTTCTGAGGCAAGTTCCAAACTATTTTCTATTTGATCTACTGGTGGTTGAATACCCATAACCACAGATTGACTGGCGTTGAATGTCATCGAACCAGGATTCAGTGCATCCATTTTAAAATAACCATCACTCGATCCACCCCAACCCCAATTGAAATGGAAAAAGTTGTCGCTATTAAAACCATCGCAAACAAATGCGTGCCCTCCAACATTTCCTGCACCTTGATAGTACATTGGTCGTCCCGATAGTAATTCTTCTTTCAACATCGTTATCCATTGATTATATGAATAACTACTTCTGTTTTCAATTTTTAGGGATTTATCGTATTTAAAATAATTGATTAATGCTGGCGCAACTACAACTGAACCCGCAGCACCACTGCCATTAACTCCATAACCCATGTTAACACTTACACCACAATGGTAATTAAGTGTAGCAACTGCCAAATTGGGTTCTTTGATAGATTCGGGCATAGTAGCCCAGTCGTAGTAAGTTACTCCAAAATTTGCAAACAAGTATCCATACTTTGGATGAGTGTAACCATGACTCCCTGAACCCATTGTTGGATAACTCCAAAAACGCATTATTTGTGCCATTGCGGTAGCCACACAACCCGTTATTGCTCTTGCTTTCAACTCTTCGTCCCACGGACACAAATCATTATAGAAAGGGCTTTGATTCCATTTTGTCTTTACTAATGGTGAAACACCATTTTGGATTTTATTAATTTGAATTTGTTTGTTTTGTAATTTTTTCCATTCTGACTGAATTTCTGCAGTGGATTCAATATTATTAACTATTGCATATTCAATTTGCTCGGAATATTGATTTAGCCATGCTTTTGTTGCTGTAGCAATATTATGAATATCGAATTTACTTTCATTTGAATATGCAAGCACCGGGGAAGCAACATCATTTCCCGATATTATTACAAAACTATTGTCGGAGTTGTTGAAGACGTAATAATAAACAGTATTTGAGGGGATATTATGTGTTTGATTATTATTTTCGGGAATATGTTTGTATGATAATTTAATCGGGGATTTTTCTGAATTATTAGGAAAGTTAAAAAAGTTGTGAGCTATACGGAGAGCATTATCCTCACTTATTGGTGCAGCAAAAACAATACTAATACTTGCAAAAACAATTATTAAAAATCTTGTAATTGTTTTCATTTTCCCCTCTCTAACAAATTTAATAATTTTGCAAAAATATGAATAATCATAATAAAATGTATATTTATCTTGAATTTTAAGTCCTCTTACACTCAATTTGGAATGAATCAAGCTAATTAAAAAAGAATTAAAAAAATCCAAATTAACGATTGGTTAGTTGGAGTTTGATTATCCCAAAATAAATCAATCTGAGCCGAGAGGCGAAGAATCTTCTTTGCAAACACATCCGATGTCTTAAAGTCATCGGATGTGTAGATATTAATGATACAATCAAATTATTTTCACAATTTTTGTAATAAATTGACAAAAATATTGTTATATATATTAGAATTTTGCTAATTTGCAAAAAAGTTAAAATACTTTTTAAAATGATATTGGTAGGAATAAACAGAGAAACGAGAATAAGTTCTGAAAAGGGCATAGGATGGGCTTTATGGCTTTATGGCTTTATGGCTTTATGGCTTTATGGGGACGCTTAAAAACTATTTTTATTGTACCGAAACTACGATTAATTCAAATTATCCAAAGAAAGAAAAAACAATTTGTTCAAATAAATTTTGTCGAGAAAAAATATTTGTTTACAACTGCGAGTGGAAATTCATTGCGGTACAGCTACAAGGCAATTGCCTGAGGTAGTAATTCGGCTCTGCTTTGTAGCATACTTGCGTAGCAAACTTGCATTGAGCGATATTACCTCAAGAAGTTATCTTCCGGTTTGCAAAAAAGTGGAAGGAAAAAATATTATTTTAAATTAACTAAGAGGAACAATATGAAAACAAATTTTAAAATAATCTTAATTTTCTCGATATTTTTATTAACCCTTACATTAGAATCCAAGGCACAATCAAATGAATATTGCAGAGAACAATATAAGTCACAATTTGATTCATTAACTTGCGAAAACACAATAACAGAAGTGTTTAGAGTAAATTATATGCAGTGTGAAGTAGATGTTACGGTTAATAGAACAAGATGCTCCTATATTCAACAGGGATGTAGTAATCCAATTAATTTTGAAATTGTAAATATTTCATCTGTCGATTGGGACTATGATAATTGCCCAACATTAACAGGTTGGTTATTTCCAGGGTATCCAGATAACTGGGGGACTTTAAATGAATATGGACTCAAACAAATGTTAAAAGCAATTTCTTCCAATATTTCAATCCAATTATTTGAAAATGAACTTCTTCAAAATCCCAACAATTATCAATGTGACGGAACGCCTCCTAATTGCGTTAATCCTAATAGTTGTAACTCTTTCAAAGTTGTTACAACACAACCAAAATGTCAAAAATTATGCATTGGAATAAAATTAGGTGCAACACCACAACGTTTTTACATTGGATACCTACCTTGTGATGACAATAATCAAAGTTGTTGTGTAACTGCAATAAAAATGTGTTTATGTGGAGATATAATTAAGCAAACCATTACAGCAGAGCCATTAAATAGTATATGTACTGGTGCTTTACCCCCTGATGGAAATTGTAGTTTTCCTCCAGGATATGTCCCAATCTTGTCTTTCCCTAATTGTGTTGCTATTTGCGGAGATGATTAATATGATAACAAGTATGAAAAAATTTGTTGCAATTATATTTTGCATGGCTATATCAATAAATGTTAATTCTAAAGAAATCAGTAATTTCGCTAACAAACAAGCGATTGAACATTTATCTATTCCAAGAAAAATTCAACAAAAAATAAGAGTGATTAAAAATCAAAATTTATTTCAACGGATTCATCAATATGATGAAAATACAGGTTTATTCTATGTAACATCAAATAGAGGACTTGATTGGAAACAAATTAATCCTTTAGAAAATACTATTGTTTATCCTGTACCATCAAAAAACGGGGTAATATCGTTTTTTTTTCATGATAATAAACCAAAAATAATTTCTGTGTTTAATTGCAAAAATCAAGAATTAAGCACGAAATTGGTCAACCATCAGGAATCAATTGACTTTTCCTTTCTTAAGCAAGATATATATTATGTCAGAATTTCTGATGGTAAAAATTCAGTAACAAAACCTATACTAATTGAATAATCAAAGGGCAAGCACCTTACAAATAATAGGGTGCTTGCCTTGGTAAATAAGGAGTTTTTTATGAAAAAAATTATTTTTGTGATTATAGTTTCTCTATTACTGCAAATTTATTTCACAATAGCTCAAAATATAGATATCAAACCAAAGATTAAAAGGGAAATTGTTCTTAATTATAACAAATTTATAGATTCATTTTTTTCAATTGAGTCTGGAAATTGTAGAATTTTAAAAATAGATAAATATATTTACATAGTAAGCACAGTCAATTTAATACAACCAAAATACACAGATCCGCCAAGAACATTTGTTAATATTTTAAAATTGGACGATAATTTAAATGTAATAAAGAATACAAATACTAAAGTTACCAATACATTTTTTGATACTTTGAATCTTAATAACCACAATGTAACAGACATCAAAATTAAGGATAACAAACTATATATTTATGGACAAAGAGCTTATAGAGAACCATTAACATTCACTGTAGGAAATAATTTTACTTATTTACCATATAGGTTCATTTATGATTATGACTTAAATTTATTGAATATTCAAACAGAAACAGTACCAGAGGATACAACTGAATTTCTAGGTAGTTTTTATTTTTCTAACAGAATGATATTTCATCATGATAAGAAGACCTATCTTGTGAACAAATACGGTAAATATATACCAGAAATTAATTGGTATCGACGAACAAATAGAATATTTGAAATTCAAGATGATGATAATAACTTTTATTTTACAAATCGTTTCGAGTTAACTTTTCCAGATTTTATACAAAATAGGTTAGATTTAGGCAATCAGGCAATTATTAACAAAATAGATTTAGATGGAAATATCTATTGTCATTTTCAAGTAAAATACGATAGTCAACTAAAAGCCAATGTGTTAATAGGAAAATTTGATAATTTTGGTCGACTATTGAGTTATAAGGCATTGTTTTGGAATAATGATAGTTCAAATCCTGTCAAATCAGTCCCTTTCTATCAGAATGGCATTGGTGTTGACAACCAAGGAAATTTCTATATGCGAAACACTTATATGGTTTCAGGTGATAAAGTTAGACAGCAATACTTAGTAAAAAGTTCAAGTGATTTTAATATTATTTGGGAAAAACCAATAAACGCACCGTATGATTTAAATAATATGTCTAGTAAGGATACTATTGTAAATTTTAGTTCAACGAAATTATCAGTTGATGGTAAATATGTATTTTTATATGGTTATAGATCAACTTATTTAGATAAAAATTTATCCGGAAAAGCAGAATACCCCTTTTTATCAATTTACGATACTTCCGGTGTGTTAATAAAGTATAATGAATGGTATTCATCAGATTCTAATCCTGATGTAAAGGTAACATATCCTTATGATTTATATGAATTAGACGATAATAGAATATTAATTCTATGTAAAACCGATCAGAATAGTTCATATAATTCAACTTCAGTTCTACTGGAATTAGAAATTGAGAAACCAAATATCGTTCTAGAAAACTTAAATAGTTTTCAATTTTTAGAAATTTATCCAAATCCAACACAAACTTCTTTAATAGTAAATACAGATGAAGAAATTGAGTATTCCGTATACAATATAACAGGATATTTAATTAAAAGTGGTTCCACTTCAGAGTTAATTGATATAAATGATTTAGAAAATGGATTATATTTTATCGAAATAATATATAAAAATAATAAATTCTTTAAGAAATTTATTAAAAATTAAAAATAAAAAAAGGAGCAATTACAAATGAAAAAGATTTATTATTATATTTTGGTAATTATAATTGCAAGTAATACTATTATGGCCAATGCCACCACCACAACAACAATAGAAAAAGTGTGGAGTACTTATCTTGGTGGAACGAATGATGATTTTATTTCCGATATAAAACAGACAACAGAGGGTAACTTGATTTTAGCTGGCAGTTCAGAATCGGCTGATTTCCCAACTTCTAAGGGTGCTTACCAAGAGAATTTAAAAGGAAAATCAAATATAATATTAGTCAGCTTTGATAAGGTCGGAAATTACCTTTGGGGTACATATTTCGGCGATTCGCTAACTTTTTGTTCAAAATTGTTGATAGATAATGAGGATAATACTTATTTAATAGGTACAACTGCTGATAAAACATTACCTACTGTAAAAGGATACCAGAATAATTACGGAGGTGGTTCTTTAGACGCAATTATTATTAAGTTCGACAAAAAAGGTAATTTTATCAATTGTACATATTTTGGAGGAGAAGGTAATGAAGAAATTACTACTGCGAATTTTGATACGGAGGGCAACTTGATTATAGGCGGTAACACGACGAGCAAAACAAATATCTCGAGTTCAGAGTCGTTTCAACCAATCATTGGGGGTTACAGGGATACCTTTATTTTTAAAATTAACAAAGAACTTGATAAATTGATATGGTCAACTTATTATGGCGGCGAGAAAGATGACTATATTTATGATTTTGCTATTGCAGATAATGGTGATATTGTATTAAGTTTATCTTCTAGTTCTTATAAAATCAAAATTTCAGACAACGCTTATCAAAAATTATTAGAATTAGATATTAACAATCCATATAGTAGAGTAGTAGTACTTGCTCGATTCTCGAGCGAGGGGAATCTGATTTATAGTACATATTTTGGGAAAAAATATCTCGATTTTAATTCAATTACTAGCTTAGGAAACGACGAATTTATATGTGTGGGCTCAAATGAGAACTATTACCTTGTTACCAATGATGCATATAATAAAATAAATACAGGTGGTGATCCATATATAATTAGATTTAAATTGAAGGAAAGTTTCGAGCCAATATATGCATCATATTTGAATTTCAAAGATTTAATATATTCAGATAAAGTAGTGGTTGATAAAGAAAGAAATTATATAATAATCGGTCGGTTGAATGGTAAATCAGACTCTTTATCTTATTTAAAATTTACAAGTAGTAATGCAACCCAAAAGATAGGAATGGGAGGATATACTGATTGTTTTATTGCTAAGTTTGATAACAAGAACCAAGTTCAGTACATTACCCTTGTTGGTGGTAATGACCTGGACCTTCCGAATTCACTTTTATACGATAATCAAGACTCTACTTTTTATTTTGCAGGTTTAACCACATCCGATAGTAATCTGATTAATCAGGGTTACTATCAAAATAAGCGAAAGGGAAAAGAAGAAGCGTTTTTGATAAAATTCAAAGAAAGTATAATTACCTCCGTTTTATTCAACAATCGACAATTAACGTGTATTTACCCTAACCCAGCTCGCTCCACTACGCGTATTTCATTACACCAAGAGGGGGAGATATCAATATCGGCTGTGGATGTTCTTGGTCGTTCGTTTCAATTGTGGTCGGGTTTTGCAGCAGCAGGCGAAATGGAATTGGATGTAACCTCGGTACCGACAGGCACGTACACCTTGCTAATAAACTATGGAACAAAAGTGGAAGCGGTGAGGATGATTAAGGAGTAAAAGGTTTGTACGCCGAACAGGATTCGAACCTGTGACCCTCAGCTTAGAAGGCTGATGCTCTATCCTACTGAGCTACCGGCGCAGAATAGAATTACAAAA
This sequence comes from uncultured Chloroherpeton sp., assembly GCA_964405755.1. GTDB lineage: Bacteria > Bacteroidota > Ignavibacteria > Kapaibacteriales > UBA2268 > GWF2-33-9. The sequence continues at coordinate 5,793 of CAYOPF010000073.1, read as the reverse complement.
TTAAGAAAAATATTTGTTTTGTCAAAATGTTTTTTTTTCGTAATTTTGTGTTTGGTCAAGTCCCATATAATTAAGTTGGACCCAACCCCGCCAGGTCTGGAAAGAAGCAACGGTCAGTCATAACTTAATGTATATGGTCAACTTGGCCTTTTTTATTAATATTTATCGAAAATATGAGTAAAGAAATAATCATTCATCATAAATTAAATGATATCCAAATTGCTGTTACCCAGGACGGTAATTTATCTGAGATTTATTTCGAGAATCCCGAAAAAGAGCGCTCACTCGGAAATATTTATCTGGGCAAGGTTACAAAAATTTTAAGTGGAATTAATGCCGCTTTTATCGATATTGGCGGCGATCAGGACGCTTTCCTGCATTTTTCGGATATCGACGAAACTTTTGAACAAACTAAAGAAAATGAAAATAAATACGACGATGAAGAAGGTGATTATCTCGATGAGTCAATATCCAACGAAGCTCTGAGAGTTCAAAATAAACCAAACATTCTGAACACATCTGCAACATTCAAAACTAAAACTTCTGGAAATATTAAATTTAATCTTAAAGAAGGTCAATTTGTTCTTGTTCAGATTATTCGCGAAGCATATTCCAAAAAAGGAGTGAGAGTAACTACTAAAATCGGCATACCGGGGCGCTATATCGTACTATTTCCATTTTCGAAAAATATAGGTATATCCAAAAAAATTGCTGATTTAAAGGAGAGAGGACGACTTAAAAAAATTGCAAGAAACCATTTTCCGAAGGAATACGGATTTATTCTCCGTACAGTTACCGAAAACAAAACAGAGCAGGATATTTTGTCGGACTTGAACGATATAACTGATATCTGGAAAGAAATTAAGCTGAAAATCAAAGATGCAAATAGCCCGCAATTAGTTTATCACGATTTGGAATTTGCCAAAAGTGTTGTTCGCGACCACTTCAATACACAGGTGAAAAGGCTGGTAACCGATTCATCCAAACTTTACAAAGAAATCATAGCCTATTTATCCAAGAATTCTGCTCAATTGGTTGATAAAGTAACTCATTATCAGGGTACATTACCAATTTTCGAATATTATAATATTCAAAAGGAAATTGATAAATTGTATCAAAGCAGGATTTTCCTGAAAAATGGTGGGTATATAATTTTCGACCGAACAGAAGCCATGACAGTGATTGATGTGAATAGTGGACGAACTAAGGAAAAAGAGCAAGAAAATTTGTCGTTTCAAACCAATAGCGAATCTGCAAGGGAAATTTGCAAACAAATTAGGTTAAGGGATATTGGAGGCATTATTCTAATCGATTTTATCGATATGCAGAACGATGCACACCGGCGGAGACTTTTTTACGAAGTAAAAAGAGAAATGTCGCTCGATAAAGCAAAAACTGTTGTGTTCCCACTCACAGAATTATGTCTGATGCAAATTACACGGCAAAGAATTAATCAGAATGTTGAGGAAAAAACAACAGATTATTGCCCTGTTTGCGAAGGCTCTGGAAAAGTGCAATCGAAGTTTATAACATTCAACAACATCGAAAATTGGATTAAAAAGTTTAAGCATTCAAGTAGCGAAAAGCGTTTGGGTTTGTTTGTTAATCAATCTCTTGCAGAATATATAACTTCTGGGGACGATATTACAAATTTATCAAAATTGATGCTTAAATATGGTGTCAAAATAGATTTACGTATATCTCCCAAGATACCATTGAATAAATTTAGATTTTATTCACTAAGACAACAAAAAGATATCACGAACGATTTTTTAAATTAATAACAACTTTCATAACATATTTTCGTTTATTTTATTTTATAATCAGAGTCAAATGGAATTTCTCTCAAACATATTTTACTTTATTCTTGTTCTAGGAATTTTAGTTTTAGTCCATGAATTTGGACATTTTATAGCAGCACGATTAGTAGGGATGCGAGCAGAAGTATTTTCAATAGGAATGGGACCACGTCTTTTTGGTTACCATAAACGATTAGGATTCACATTCGGCAGTATGCCCAAGGATTTCGAATACGACGAGCACACAGAATATAGAGTGTCTATTCTGCCTATAGGTGGATATGTAAAAATATCAGGGATGATTGATGAAAGCATGGATAAGGATTTTATCAACAAAGAACCTCAGCCCTGGGAATTTCGTTCAAAAAAATCGTGGCAGAAATTCATAGTGCTTGTGGCAGGTGTGGTGATGAATTTTGTGCTTGCTGTTATAATCTTTGGTGGAATAGCATTTTTTCAAGGACAGACATTATTAAAGACTACAACAATAGGAGCAGTTTCACAAGGTTCGTTAGCTGAGGAAATTGGTTTTTTACCTGACGATAGAATTGTAAAGATTAATTACGAGGAAATTGGTTCCTGGAACGAGGCAATAGAATACCTTACATTCAAACAAATGGGTAAAGTGAAAGCAATTCAGGTTATGAGAAATAACGAGTTGGTTACCCTAAACGGTGATGGAAAGAAAATCATCAGAGCTATTGCCGATAAAAAGCCACTTGGACTGGAACCTTATGGAATTCGTGTAGTGCTGCAAATGGTTGAAACACTCAAACCAGCTGGGCAAGCAGGTTTAAAGAAAAACGATACTATTATTAGTGTTAATGAAACACGGATTTTTGGGCCGGCTCAATTCTCATCAATTATTCGCGAGAATAAGCAAAAAGAAATTTCGATTAAATATAAAAGAAATGATTCGATTTACACTGTATCCGTTATACCTAATGAAGATGGGAAAATCGGCGTAATGTTGGGTGGGGCAGTTGTTGGGAAAACTGAACGAATTACTTTCAATATTTTCGAAGCCACATATATTGGCTTTAATGAATCTGTAAATTCGATATTTTTATTTTTCAATTCAATGGGACAGATATTTAATGGTAATTTATCTGTAAAGGAATCGGTTGGTGGTCCAATAATGATTGCCCAGCAAGCATCTCAGCAAGCAGAATTGGGAATAACAAGTTTTCTGAATTTTATTGCATTACTGTCTGTTACACTTGCAATAATCAACATACTCCCATTACCTGCCTTGGATGGAGGGCACTTGGTTTTCATAGTAATCGAAGCTATAATGAGAAGAGAAATAAAACCAAAGGTAAAAATTGCAATTCAGCAAAGTGGAATCGTATTATTACTGTTATTGATGGCGTTTGTGATATATAATGATTTAACGAGATAGATGGATGAAACCCTTAATTCTAATATCAAATGATGATGGGATAAATTCACCTGGAATTCAGTCTTTAGCATTGAAATTAAAGCAAATTGCTCAGATTATTGTGGTTGCTCCCGACCGTGAACAAAGTGCAGTTGGTCACTCCCTTACGATGAATAAACCTCTTAGGGTGATCCCTTTTCGAAAAAATGGCGAATTTTTTGGCTATGCTGTTAACGGAACTCCAGCAGATTGCGTAAAAATTGCGTTGACGACACTTTTGGACAGAAAGCCAGACATGGTAGTTTCTGGTATAAACCATGGACAAAATACTACGATTAATATTCTCTATTCTGGCACAGTTTCTGCTAGTACAGAAGGGATGTTGTTTGGAATTAAATCAATTGCATTCTCGGTTGCATCTCATAACTGGGAATTGGATATGGATACCGCTTCCGAATATTCTTTGGAAGTAGTAAAAAAAGCACTGGAAATTGATTTTCCTAAAGATACTTTTTTAAATGTAAATATACCAGCAATTGGAAAAGATTCTATAAAAGGCATCAAGGTTACACAAGTAGGTAGCGGATACTGGAAGGATTTTTATGTAAAACGCCAAGATCCATTCAATCGTGATTATTACTGGTTTTCGGGTGAATACTACGAATCCGAAGATGAAATGAAAAACGATGATATTGCTGTAAAAAATAATTTCGTTTCCGTAACGCCTATTAAGTACCAATTAACTAATTTTGAAGAGTTAAAATTATTTGCGGGATTCGAAAATGAAAACAAACAGAATAATACCTATTGAGAAGATAGAAGATGGGATGGTTTTGGCCGATCCAATCCTTAATCAATTTTCTCAGGTACTAATCCCCGCCGGAACTGTACTTTCGGATTTTCACAAAAAAATACTTGTTCGATGGAATATTAATTTCGTTAATGTGTATTCTAGTGATGACGACGCAGATCTTGAAATAGAAGATGAAATACTCCAGGAAGCAACTAGCTATATACTGAACAAGTTACTTTGGACTCCAACGAATGACTTGGAAAACGACATAGTATTTGTTGCCTCCAAGCATATCGCAAAAAAAATTAAGTTATCATCAGAAAATCAGGAAAATTGAGGAATTAAATGAAATCTTTAGACAAAATAGTAAATTCCATTAAAGAGTTTCCAACATTGCCTACAATATTTGGACAATTATCCGATGCAATGACTGATCCAGATGCTAATATTAATTATGTTGCAAGTATAATCGAGAAAGATACGGCTTCTGTTTCGAAATTGTTAAAGTTAGCTAATTCCTCAATATTTGGGTTTCGCAACAGGGTAACAACTGTTCCTCAGGCAATTCTTTATCTTGGATTCGAAGAGGTGAAGAATTTGTTATTATCCTTAAAAGTGATACAAATTTTTAGAACAAAAGATAAAAACATTAAACTAATAACACCTCTCGATTTCTGGACACACTCAGTTTCCTCGGGAGTTATCGCCCGAATTATTGCTTCAGGTGTTGGAATTCGAAGCTCTGAAACCTTGTTTTTAGGAGGGGTGATGCACAATATTGGTAGATTATTATTTTATATTACATTGCCAGACGAGTATTCCGAAGTATTGAAACTGCAAAAAAACGAAAGAATGGCAATTAGCGATGCTGAAAGAAAAATAATAGGTATTTCTAGTTCACTTGCTGGGGAGATGTTAGCTCAAAAATGGAAATTACCACTACCAATTATTGATATTATTAAATACTATAATGCGGGTACTATTTCCGACAAAATTAACCTTAATGTGTCAATCATTCATGTTTCTGATTTTACCACTTCGATGTTAGAATTGGGTAGCGACGGACGTGAGTTTGTTAGTGCTCCAAACCCTCAGGTATGGGAAAATTTGCAATTACCGGTTAATTTCTTTTCAACAAATTACAATAGAATTATTACTGAAACTTCGGAACATTGCAATGTTTTTTTAAGTAATTAATTTCGATGTTTCGTATTAAGAACTTCCTAAGTAATAAATTATATTCTTGGTATCTTTACGATTGGGCCAATTCTGCTTATTCCACAACTGTTATTACTTTATTTCTCGGCCCTTATTTAACTACATTGGCAAAATCTAGCGAAGTAAATGGTTTAGTTTCTCTATTTGGTTTACATATTCCTGCTGGTTCAATTTTCCCTTACACTATATCTTTATCGGTAATTTTACAGGCTCTATTTTTACCCATTGTTGGTGCATTCACAGATTATTTTCACAAAAAAAACATACTTCTAGGACTTTTTACTTTTTTAGGAGCAATTTCAACAATTGCTTTCCTGTTCGAAATGGATTACCTTGTTGCAGCTTTTTTACTTATAATTTCAAATTTTTCATTTGGTAGTGCAATAGTTATTTATAATTCTTTTCTAAATCAAGTATCAAACGATGACGAACGGAAAAGAGTTTCGTCCATAGGATGGGCAGTCGGATATTTGGGTGGGGGATTGTTATTGGTAATTAACTTGTTAATATTCCAGAATTATGAATTAATTGGAATTACCAAAGGTCTTTCTGTAAGGATTAACATTGCCTTAGCGGGTGTATGGTGGGCGATATTTGCTCTA
>CAYOPF010000072.1:0-15107 GCA_964405755.1 uncultured Chloroherpeton sp. | reverse complement strand
GTAATATTTCATTAGAAATGTTTAAACCCTGGAAAAAGAGGTAAGTATGAAAAAAGTAATAATTCTCGTATCTTTCTTTTTGACTGTTAATAATTTATATTCAATTACAACCTTAGACTCACTGAAAATTATGACAAATAAAATTCTTGAAGAACCTGAAAAAGTCATAAATATACCGATAAATTTCCCTCAATTATTTAACCAAAATTATGATAATAAATTTTTTCATGATTCTATATTTTTAAGGGAATTAATTGTCTTTATTAGGAGAAATTATCAAGACTATACTCATCGATTAGTCTTACGAGAATTGAAAATTTCAGATTATGAACTTGAACCTCTTAAGGGATATCTTGAAACTTCTAATTTTGATTCTTCAAATTTTTATTCTTTTGTAATTGCAAATGGTGATTATGGGGTTAAATTTTCATTTATTCGCGATAGTATTGGTTATTATTTGATACACATTGCACCCTACCCAGAGATAATATATCAAATTAATGAAAAATTTAGAATAATTCTGAAAGAGCCTGAGAGACTTTTAAGTATTCAAGAATATTTTCCTGAGTTTTTTAATAATAACTACATTGATAAAAGAATGTAAGATAAAGTTCGAATTTCTAAAATAGTAGAATTGATAAATAATTGTAGCACTTGCAAGTCCGAACTTCCTATAGTATGGTATGATCAAAAATATTTATACGAACTTTTATTGAATAATAACAGTAATGCAGAAATTACTTATAGTTATTTTATAGAAGATTTAAATATTAACTTTATATTTGTTAACAAAAATAATAATATTTATTTAGACTTTATTAGTGTACAAAGACATTAATTATATTAAAGATCACATTGGTAATGTAAGGGCGACAATATCGATTAATGGAGGCATTACTCCATCGATTAAATGCTACGATTATAAGCCATTTGGGGATATACTTTGGACAAGTGGCGGTAGCGAAAATGGATGGAAGGGCTTTGCGGGAGAGAGTAAAGATTTGGAAAGTTCGTATATGAATATGGGTGCAAGGGTGTACAACCCACAAATTGGCAGATTCCTTTCGGTGGATCCATCGTTGGATGCATTTCCAAGCAATTCGCCGTATTCCTATTCGTTCAATAATCCAATTTCCTACTCGGACCCGACGGGGGAAAGTATCATTTTGCAAATAGTATAGTAAATTAGTATATTTCCATTTCTTATTAAAATGTAATAAAATTTTCTTAAATCCTTCTATAAATTGTAAAAGAACTAAGGTGATAAATGCAGAATGAATTTAATGTTATTATTGAAAGAGACCGTGATGGTTATTATGTTGCTGAAGTTCCGGCTTTAAAGGGTTGTTACACTCAAGCCAGATCATTAGATGAGTTAATGATACGAATAAAAGAAGTTATCGCACTTTGTCTTGAGGCTCAAACAGATTTTGAAATGAACGAATTTGTTGGAATACAAAAAGTAACGGTCTGATGGGCAATATTCATAATATGTCGGGGGATGATTTAATTTCAATATTAACTAAATTGGGGTTCGAAATTGTAAGAATTAAAGGATGTCACCATTTTTTGCAGCATAGCGATGGATGGGCAACTACAGTTCCAGTACATAAGGGCGAAACAATAGGAATTGGATTGATGATGAAAATTTTGCGAGATGTGGAATTAACCAAAGCAGAATTACAGAAGTTATTTTAATCCATCTACTTCAATTTTAATATATTTAAGTGTAGAGATATTTTTTTACTAATATAATTTATGATGCATTTCCAAGCCAATCGCCGTATTCCTATTCGTTCAATAATCCAATATCCTAAACGGACCCATCGGGGCTCGCTCCCGATAAGGAGAAAGGAGGCGGGAATACCCCAAAAAAAATCCTCAGAATGAAAAAATATAATCATCCTGAGGACAGCAATGATTGGAATTCTTAGAGATCAGCTTTGCCAATGTCTAATACTTCATACTTAATAATTCCAGCTGGAACTTTAATATCGACGATATCGCCAATCTTTTTTCCCAAAAGTGCTTTACCCACTAATGAAGAAACCGAAATTTTGTTTTGCAGAAAATCTGCTTCACTATCAGACACCATAATGTATTCGATAAGTTGTTGGGAATTTAAATCCTTAACTTTAACCTTCGATAATATATAAACCTTATCGTCGGGGAATTGGTCCGAAGTGATTACTTGTGCTTTGGATAGTAAGCCCCCTAACTTTTGTATTTGCAGCTCCAACAATCCTTGTTCTTCTTTTGCTGCGTCGTAATCGGCATTTTCCGACAAATCACCATGCGAACGAGCATCTGCAATCTTTTGAGCTACTTCTGCTCTTTTAACTGTAGTTAGCACTTCCAATTCCTTCTGAAGTTCGTGTAACCTTGGTTTTGTTAAATATACAGTATCCGACATTTATTTACTCCATTATTTATTTTCAATTAATTAGTAATTCTAAAGGTTGTGAAGCAAATGCCCCATTTTATACTTTTTTGTTTCCAGATATTTCTGATTTGCTGGATTGGGTTCAACTTCAATAGGCATAGTATCGATAATCTCTAAACCATAACCTTCCAAACCAACTCTTTTTTGTGGGTTATTGGTTAAAAGTATCATTTTCTTGATTCCAAGGCTTCTCAAAATTTGAGCTCCAATACCGTAATCTCTTGGATCGGGATCGAACCCTAACGCAATGTTTGCTTCGACGGTATCCAGCCCCATTTCCTGCAACTTGTATGCTTTCAATTTATTGGAAAGACCGATTCCTCTGCCTTCCTGCCTCATATATAAAATCACGCCTTGACCTTTTTTCTCAATTATTTCCATAGCCTTATGCAATTGGGGACCACAATCGCAACGAAGCGAACCAAAAATGTCGCCTGTGTGACATTCTGAGTGCACTCTTACCAAAACAGGATCGTTGGGTTGCCATTCACCTTTAATAATTGCTGTGTGTTCAGCACCGTCAATTATATTTTGAAATAATTTAATCTTAAATTCGCCATGTTCAGTTGGTAGTTGTGCTTCGGCAAGTTCCTCTACATAAAGATTGTTTGTTACCAAATAAGCAATTAAATCTTTTATTGTTCCAATTTTTAAATTATGAAGTTTTGCAAATTCGAACAAATCATCACGACGAGCCATTGTACCGTCATCGTTCATAATTTCGCAGAGTACTCCGACTTGCTTCAATTTCGCCTGTTTCATTAAATCGACAACAGCTTCGGTGTGGCCTGCACGACGTAGAACCCCACCTTTGCGGGCAATCAAAGGGAAAATATGGCCGGGACGTAGTAAATCTTGGGGTTTTGTTTCCTTGTTCGAAATAGCTCTGATTGTTAATGCTCGGTCGAACGCAGATATTCCAGAGGATGTACCGTGGGCATAATCGACCGATATAGTAAAGCGTGTTTCGTGGAATGCGGAATTGTCGCGGACCATTACGTCCAATTCCAATTCGTTGGCTCTTTCTTCAGTGAGAGCTACACAAATCAGTCCTCTTGCATATTTGGACATAAAGTTGATTGTTTCTGCAGTACATAATTCTGCTGCAGCAATTATATCGCCCTCGTTTTCGCGATCTTCATCGTCCATTATAATAACCATTTTTCCTAACGACAGATCTTCGATAATTTCTTCAATTCTATTCATTATTAATCTCAATTATGATAATATAAAAAGAAATAAAAATAAGCGACTTCTCGATAAGCCCCTTATTTTCAATTCCGAATATAAACTAAAATCTATACTTTATTTGCTACTGCGCCACGCTCGAATTTTATGCGTGTGTTGTCGCTCACTTGTAAAGTTATAGTAGTTTCGTCGATGTCTACAACAGTACCGTGAATTCCAGCACTCGTAACAACCCGGTCGCCTCTTTGAATACTTTTCAGCATATTTTGATGTTCCTTCTGACGCTTTTGCTGTGGGCGTATCATCAAAAAGTACATTATCAGAATAACTGCTCCGAACATTACCAATGTCGAAATCAAAGAACTTGTTCCTCCACCCTGACCACCAGGAGGTGGAGTTGCTGCGTATAGCGTTTGCAAATCAAATATCATATTTTTCTAAATTTTGTTGAAATAATTTTTTAATAATTTCAAAATTAATATATTTCCAACAATTATCATAGTTATCAATGAAATTATTTAACAATGGAAATAATTTGCTAATTTTGTCAATTATTTGTGGTTTATTATGGATTTTTTATGGTCCCCCTGGCGAAGTTCCTACATTGAAAAATTTAAAGATGAAAAAAAAGAACAACAAGAAGAATGCTTTTTTTGCAAGGTTTTGAATAATCCAATTGAAGAGCAAGCCAACTTATTGGTTGCTTCAAAAGAGCATTGCATCGTTATGCTAAATAAATTCCCCTACACAAGCGGACATTTGCTAATTGCTCCAAAGCGACACATTGCAGATTTCAAAGATTTATCCGATCCGGAACTATTGGAAATTTTCCAGACTATTCGACAATCAACAGAAATACTTGGGAAAGTTTTTTCGCCATCGGGCTTCAATATTGGAGTGAATATTGGAAATGTAGCCGGTGCTGGATTGCCCGGCCACATCCATTTTCATGTAGTCCCTCGATGGACTGGTGATAAGAACTTTATGTATGTAACAGGCGAAACCAATGTGATTTCGTTTTCGAATGAAGATATTTTGGATAAAATCAAACCACTTTTTTAATTCTATAAATGGATGCCTGTTAATAGACGTAATTGAAATTCGGGTTTCTTATTTTTAATCTCTCCAATTTTTATTGCTGAACCAAAACCCAACCAGAAATTTTTACTGCCGTGAGCAATAGTAGGTCCGAAGTAGTGTCCGTCCTCACTGCCCTTGAACTCAACTCCAAGGTTCAACAAATCCGAAAATTTGTAGCTCGCTCCAAGTGCATACTTAGGATAAAATTTCCAATCCGAACCATAACCTTCGTATTCAAAGTAAGGGTTGAAAGCGATATTGAAGTTATCGAAATCTTTTGCAAGAATTAATTTAGCTTCAATTTTGTGTTTCGAGAAATCTGGCTTACCGATATATTCCAAATATATTAGTGGATCGACAATGTACATATCTTTCTCGCCAAAACGGTACCTTGCTCTCAATTTGTAGCTATCGTAGGACAATTTGTCGCCTGGATTTTGTTTAAGAACCTGGTAAATTGCAAAATCGAAGTGATCGGTCATTCCAACTTCCAATTCCAATTGATGTTCCACACTTGTTTGACCCTCCATTTTATCTAATTTTGGAGTTGATAAAGTAAAGTAATGCTCAAATTCTGCTTCTCCTCGGTGCATAGTTTTGTATTCATAAGTCCAAACATAAATTCGTTGGTCGGAAAATGACGGGTAACTTAATAGTAGAGTTAAAATTGCAATTAAAGTAAGATAAATTTTGTTCATAAAAACCTCAAAAATATTTTTTTAAACTAACAAATGCAAAATTGAGAAAGAATTTTAGGTTTAACCATACCTAAATATTGTTATTTTTGTTCTAATAATTAACTAACAGTAATTATTAATGAATAATTTACGAATTCATAAAAGTTGTATATAAAGAGTTTTAATTAATTTAGCATTATGGACGAGAAACAAAACAATAAAATAGAATTTCAGAAAAGTATGAGCGTGCTCTCGATAGGAACTGAACTTACAATTCCCATTGTCGTGTTTGCCTTATTAGGGTATTGGGTAGATACTGAGTACAACTCTCAACCCACTTGGATGGTAACAGGATTATTTGTTGGCTTAATTGTGGGAGCATATAATTTTTGGAAAATAATCAGAAAATTAACAAAAAATGACAAGTAATTTTTATCCAATATTGGCAGCTTTTGTAATAAACTTAATTCTGACTATTTATTCCATAAAATCCTACAGTTATTTAGTAGGAATTCCTTGGGATAAGTTCGTTAGAAGATTAGGGTTTACTATTGCAATAAAATTTGTTTTGCTGATTATTCTTAGTATAATTGCACATTTTTTGTTAGATATAGCCAACATATACTTCGTATTGTCTTTTTCGATATTTATGATGATACAAATTACTATAGAAATATGGTATTTAGTAAAAATGAGCAAACAAATTAAAGAATAACTAAAAAAAATTTATATATCGTTATTTTTTCTTAATTTTGTAAATATTTTACAAGCAAATTCTTATGGCGAAAACAACCAATTTAGATAATACTCAGATACAGCACAGTCCTCATAACCAACAAGTAACAGAACACGTAAATCATTCAACAGATACAACTGCTCATACCGATAATCATGCCCACGCCGAAGAAGGCAACGTAATGATTAAAATACTGAGCGAACATTTGTTGGACCATAATTCTTATGATTTTTATGGTGTATTTCACTTTGATTTACCGATAATATTTTACGATAATGGGTTCCACTTTTATGCTAACAAGAAAGCAATGGAAGCCGAAGGTACTTTTAAAGAAATCCATCACGAATTTGTAAAAGCAGATACAGGCAATCCACCTCAATTGAATTTGTCAATTACTTCACTGGTAATGTTCCAGTGGATAACAATGTTGCTTTTATTCTTTGGTTTTTGGAATGCCGCCAAAAAATACAAAAGAAATCCCGAAAAAGCACCAAGTGGATTACAAAACCTAATAGAAACATTAGCAATATACGTTCGCGACGAAATTGTGAGACCTAACGTAACAAGTGTAAGTTTAGCCAGCAGATTAACCCCATACTTTATTTCATTGTTCTTTTTCATTCTAACAATGAACCTGATGGGATTAATTCCCGGTGGACACTCTCCAACAGGGAATTTGGCTGTTACAGCAGGATTGGCTATCACCGCCTATTTTGTTATTAACGGCTCATCGATTCTGCATCAGGGTTTTGGACATTGGATAAAAGAATTCACAGGTGGAGCCCCATGGGGAATTTGGTTTATAATGATACCAATAGAAATATTATCAATGTTCACTAAACCATTTGCATTGACGGTGCGTCTTTTTGCAAATATGACTGCCGGACACGCAGTAATATTAAGTTTAGTGGGCTTAATCTTTCTTTTGCAAACTTTGGTTGTTGTGCCTATAGTAACAGGTTTTACCTTGTTTATATATAGCTTAGAATTATTGGTAGCGTTCATCCAAGCCTATGTATTCACGATGCTTACGGCAGTATTTGTAGGATTGGCGCAAGGCCATGGTGAACATTCAGCAGAACATCGTTAATTTTTTATTTAATAAATTTATGGAGTAAATTATGGATCCTAAAGCATTCGCATTTTTGGCAGCCGGTATCGGCGTTGGTTTATCAGTAATTGGTGCTGGTATTGGTATTGGTAAATTAGCAGCAGCAGCATTGGAAGCAGCTGGCCGTCAACCAGAAGCAACTGGCAAATTGCAAACAATGATGATTATCTCGGCAGCTCTTATCGAAGGTGTTGCACTTATCGCCGAAATCTTCAGTTTATTGTTTGTAATTTTATAAGATTATTATTTTCGGAGAAACGAAAGTAATAAAATAATATCCAGAGTGATTGGGATAGTCTCAATGAACTTTTGATCTTACTATCAAAAAGTGAGACCATCCCAATACTCAACGGATTGAATAATGATTTTGACAAGCAAATATTTATAGATTCGACCAATTAAATTCGATGAATTAATACAGGCTTTTCAAAGTTATTTATTGCAAAACGAAAATAATAGAGTTATAATATGGATAAATTAATTTCATTAAATCCTGGTCTTTTAATCTGGACAGTTTTCAATTTTCTGATCTTTTTGTTTTTAATCCTCAAATTTGGATTGAAACCAATGATGAATGCACTAAAAGCACGCGAGGACTCGATAGCTAATAACCTTAAAGGTGCTCAAGATGCAAACGAAAAAGCTCAAACTATGCTAAATGAATCTCAGGCTAAATTGAAGGAAACTGCCAAGGAGGTTAACGCTTTAATCGTAAAAGGTCGCGAACAGGCAAACGAAATTATCGCCAATGCAAAATTGGAAGCGGTAAAACTTAGACAAGAAAGATTGGACAATGCTGTTAAAGAAATCAAGACAGCTCAAGATATTGCTTTTGTGCAATTGAAGAATCAAATTGCCGACATGGTAATCCAGGCAACCGAGAAAGTTCTTCAAGAAAAATTGAACGAAGAAAAAGACATGGAATTAATAAAGAAGTCAGTTGAAAAATTATCCAAAAATTAACACTTAAATAATAATTTTATGGCAGACAATAAAATTGCAACCAGATACGCAAAAGCTTTAATTTTTATAGCTAACGAACAGAAGCTAACTGATTTGATTTTTGCAGATATGAATTTCGTCTTTAGTACTTTAGAGCAATCGAATGATTTGCTTTTGCTTACAAAAAATCCTATCATTAAACCCAACATGAAGAGTAAAATATTCAGTGAGTTATTTAACAGTAGGGTTAATCAACTTACTTTTTCATTTTTAGGTTTACTAATCAAGAAAGGCAGAGAAAAGATATTGAGAAGTATCTGTCTTAGATTCTTTGCTTTATACAACGAACAAAACAATAAGATGGAAGTAGAAATCGCAACTGCCAAGGAAGCAAAAGCAGAGATTAAACAATTGATAGAAAGTAAATTATCAGAATGGACCGGCAAGGAAATTATTGCAAAATACAAAGAAAAACCTGACCTAATAGGAGGTTTTCAAGCTCGGTTTGCAGACTACATCTACGATGCATCAATTTATCAAAGGTTGCAATCGTTAAAAGATGAATTAACTACATTAAATTAGAAAATTAATAAAGGAAATAAAAATGTACGAATTAAAACCAGAAGAAATTTCGTCGATTTTAAGGAGGCAATTATCAGGTTTCGAAAAAGAAGCTGATATTTACGAAGTTGGCACCGTTCTTCAAGTTGGTGATGGTGTGGCACAGGTTTATGGATTGCAGAAAGTGATGGCGTCCGAATTAGTTGAATTTCCAAATGAAGTAATGGGTATTACTCTCAACCTGGAAGAAGACAATGTAGGTGTAATCCTTTTTGGCGAAGATAAGTTAGTTAAAGAAGGTGACACGGTGAAGCGAACCGGTAGAATCGCTTCTGTACCTGTCGGAAAAGAGATGCTCGGAAGAGTTGTCAATCCATTAGGTGAGCCAATTGATGGTAAAGGTTCAATTAATCACAAACAATATTACCCAATTGAAAGAAAAGCTCCTGGGGTTATCTTACGCCAACCAGTTAAAGAACCTCTTCAAACAGGTATTAAAGCTGTAGATGCAATGATCCCTATCGGACGAGGACAACGCGAGTTGATTATTGGCGACCGACAAACAGGCAAGACTGCAATTGCAGTAGATGCTATCATCAATCAAAAATTTACACATACTCAGGACGCTAAAGAAAACGGTATCGACCCTGTTTATTGTATATATGTTGCAGTTGGCCAAAAAGCTTCCACAGTTGCTCAATTAGTTGCAACTTTGGAAGAATATGGAGCTATGGAATATACAACTGTCGTGGCAGCTAATGCTGCGGACCCAGCACCATTGCAATTTCTCGCACCATACTGCGGTTGCTCTATGGGTGAGTATTTTCGTGATAATGGAATGCACGCTCTCATTATTTATGATGATCTGTCCAAACACGCTGCTGCTTATCGACAAGTATCATTGTTGCTGCGTCGCCCTCCAGGACGCGAAGCATATCCAGGCGATATTTTCTATCTACATAGCAGATTGTTGGAAAGAGCTGCAAAAATGTCGAACGAAAAAGGTGCTGGTTCGCTAACAGCATTGCCAGTTATCGAAACCCAAGCTGGCGACGTGTCGGCATATATTCCTACTAATGTTATTTCCATCACCGATGGCCAGATTTACCTTGAACCTAACTTGTTCAATGCTGGCGTTCGTCCCGCTATGAATGTGGGTATTTCGGTATCTCGCGTTGGTGGTAATGCCCAAATTAAAATAATGAAGAAAATTGCAGGTAAGTTAAAACTCGAACACGCATTATTCCGTGAGTTAGAATCGTTCGCTAAATTTGGTTCAGATTTGGACAAATCAACACAACAAAAACTAAGACGCGGGTACGTAATTACCGAAATTTTGAAGCAACCAGTTTTGGTTCCAAAACCTGTTGAAGAACAAATTGTTGTATTATTTGCCGCAACCTATGGTTATATGGACAATTTACAAGTAAATCAAGTTCGACGATTCGAATCGGAATTACTCGAATTTGTACGTAACCAAAAAAGCGATTTATTAAAAACAATATTAAAAGTAAAAGAGTTAAATAAAGAAATCGAAGAAGGTATTAATTCAGCTTGTCAAGATTTTTCAAATATCTTTAAGGCATAGACTGGAATGTACATTCTAACAGGTGGAGCCGGTTTTATAGGTTCGTGCTTTCTAAAACTCCTCAATGACAAAGGCATTGAGGATGTTATTATTGTCGACAACCTAGGGAGTTCCGAGAAGTGGAAAAACCTTTTAGGGAAAAAATTCATAAACTATGTTCATAAGAATAAGTTCTTTGATAAGTTATTGACCTATAAATCAGATACAATAAAAGCAATATTCCATTTTGGAGCATGTTCCAATACAACCGAAAGAAATGCTGACTACCTGATTGATAACAATTATAACTTTAGTTGGGAATTAGCCAAATATGCACGAAACAGCAATATCCGATTTGTTTATGCCAGTAGTGCTGCTACTTACGGACTTGGCGAAAATGGATGCCGCGAAGATATCACATACATACTACGTCCATTAAATCCATATGGATATTCTAAACTCATATTCGACCAGAGAGTGGTTAACAACAGCTTTGACGAAATATTCCTAGGTATCCGATTTTTCAATGTATTCGGACCCAATGAATACCACAAAGGCAATATGGCATCAATGGTCTATAAAGCATTTAACCAAGTTCAAACTACCAATAAGGTACGATTGTTTAAATCGCAAAATCCAAATTACAATGATGGAGAGTCTGTTCGCGATTTTATCTATGTTAAAGATGCAATTGAAGCAGTGTGGAGATTATACGAAGCCGAACATAATGGAATATTTAATTTAGGTACAGGCAATGCTCGCTCCTGGAATGATTTAACCAAAGCAGTTTTTGCTGCTTTGAATAAACCTATAAGTATCGAATACTTCGATATGCCCCAGGAATTAGCCGAACAGTATCAGTATTTTACACAAGCAGATATGTCCAAATTCCATTCAGTTATTCATAACTTCTCGTTTACTTCTTTAGAAGAAAGTATAGATGATTATATCAATAACTACTTAAAACATCAAAATAAATATTATTAATAATTCAGGTGAAAAATGCCAACATTAAGAGATATTAAAAGAAGAATAGGTTCGATAATAAGCATACAAAAAATTACCCAAGCTATGAAAATGGTTGCAACTGCTAAGTTGCGAAAAGCTCAAACCAAAGTCGAGAACGCACGCCCCTATTTTCGAAAGTTAGAGTCCAGTATCTCTACGATCATATCCTCATTGGAGGGTAATTTTTCTCATCCTTTAATTACTTCCAAATCCGAGATAAACAATATTGCTTTAATAGTGATCTCGTCCGATAGAGGAATGTGTGGCAGTTTTAACACTAATCTGCTAAAAGATGTTTCAAGTAAAATTGAAAACAAATATAAATTTGAATATCCAAATGCCAGAATTCATATAATTCCTATTGGTAAAAAAGCATTATCATACTTTTCGAAATCCAGCTATACTGTCTTCGACCAATACACCAATATCAACGATAATACAGATTTTATAACAATTAAATCAATTATCGACAAAATTAAAACTAACTTTATCGAAAACCAATTCGATTTAGTATTTGTTCATAACATGGAATTCCTTAATATAGTTAAGCAGTTGCCTCAAAGCTATCAGTTATTGCCTTTTTCGTCCTCAAATATTCAGAAAACCGCTGACATGAGTTTCAATTTAAGTTACATTTTCGAACCAGATAAAAAAGCAATTCTGAATGAATTAATCCCCAAGTTGATCGACACAAAGCTGTGGAGCTCGATTCTCAATTCAATTGCAGCCGAACATGCAGCTCGAAGAGTAGCAATGGATAATGCAACATCGAATGCAACTGATTTAATTAAGAATCTTAACCTTGTTTACAATAAAGTACGCCAGGCAAGCATCACCAAAGAAATAATTGAGATTGTTTCTGGGGCAAATGCTTTAAAAGGCAGCAAATAAATATTAAGATATAGTTAAAAAATTAACATAATCTTAACAATTCTGACTTAATTTTGAATTGTTAAGATTTTTTTTATGTATTATATGAAATATTTATTCTTTTTAATTTTACTATCAATCTTTATCGCATCAAATTTACATTCTCAGGATGATAACAAATACTCACCAAGAATATCATTGACAGTTAGAACCAAAGCTGAGCAAAATCTTAGTAAGTCAGATTTGCTCTTTTATGTTCGGAATGCACGATTTGCAGTACGAGGTAGCATAAACGATCTAATTTCCTATAAAGCAGAAATCGACTGGCAAGATGAAGATGAAATTGATATGCTCGATGCTGTAATAAATTTTAAGCCAATTAATAATCTCACAATTAGCTTAGGGCAACAAAAACAACCATTCTCGAATGAATATCAAAAGAACCCATACGATTTTGACTTTGCAAATCGTAATTTCATCAACAAAAGATTATGCAAAGGATTGCGCGACATTGGAGTACTAGCAGAGTATAAAACCAACATCGGCATTCCAGCTAACTTTTTAATTGGAGCTTTTAACGGAAATGGTATTAATACTTTAGAAACAGATTATTCCAAAACTCTCAGCTCGCGGATTGATCTCTACCCATTCGAAGGTTATCGGTTTTCATTATCGGGATTAAAAGGAAGGTTACTAAAAGATGAAGTAGAAATGATTAACATTTCTACTGAGTATGATAGTAAATATTGGCATTTCGACACCGAAATTGCCGAAAAAAAATTACTCGATTTAGGAAAGAATTATTACGGCTTTTATACAGTATTAGGTTACCACTCCTATCATGACACTAAATATTTTACTAAAATAACTTATGCCATTAGATGGGAAATGTATAATAGAGATCCCGATGAAAATAAAGAATCCCCGAGAAGATTAAGCTCTGGTATAACTTTCCACCTGCCAAGTGAAAAATTTCCCTCGACAATAAGAATGGACTACGAAAAGTATGTGTATAGAAATAACACGCCTTCTGGCGAAGATAAACTTACAATTGAATTTGCGATAAGAGTTCAATAATTTAGCTCTGAACTTTTATTACAAAAAAAAGGATTTTCCTTTTTTTTCGTCATTGCTTAAATGAATTTTGGGAAGAAAAAATGATTAGAAAGTCCGGAAATATTGCTAGAGATATTAAAGACACATATATAAAGCAAAGCAATATGGATAATAAAAATGAAAAACAAGGAGAAATAATGATAGACTTGCACGCCGAAAATGAAGAACATAATAACAGCGTTGGTGAAGTAGTTGATATTCATCAGGTAAATGAGTTGAATTTGGAACTAGAGTCATTAAGAAAAGAGAATGAAGAGTTAATAATGCAACTCAACTCTACAACAAAAGAAAGAGATGAGTTCAAAGATCAACTTCTAAGAAAAGTTGCAGAATTCGAGAACTTCCGAAATCGTACTATCAAAGAAAAGGAAGACTTGATATTTTATGCAAATGCCTCTTTAATTCGAAATTTTTTGGACATTCTCGATAACCTTGAAAAAGCGAACGAAAGTGTTAAAAAATCAAAAGACTACGATGCCTTTGCGAAAGGACTGGAAATGATAGAGCAACAATTTAAAAATATACTTAAAGAAGAGGGCCTGGCAGAAATTGAAACTAAGATTGGTGACGATTTTGATGTTGAATTTCACGATGCTTTAATGGCAATGGACTCCGATTTAGAACCTGGCAAAATTGCACAAGTTTTTCAAAAAGGGTATCAAATTAAGGATAAAATAATCAGACACGCCAAAGTTGCAACATCAAAAGAATAACAAAGGAAAAAAATGGAAAAGAAAGATTACTACGAATTGTTGGGAGTGGAACGCAATGCATCGCTCGACGAAATTAAATCCGCCTACCGAAAAAAGGCAATGCAACACCACCCAGACCGCAATCCTGGAAATAAAGATTCAGAAGAATTGTTCAAGCAAGCAGCTGAGGCTTACGAAGTTCTAAGCGATCAAGACAAAAGAGCTCGTTACGACCGATTTGGGTTTGATGGTCTCCGAGGTAATGCTGGTGCATCTGGTTTTAATGATATTTCGGACATTTTCTCGCATTTTGGTGATATCTTTGGCGGTGGTGGAAGTATTTTCGACGATTTTTTTGGTCAAACACGCCGATCTCGTGGATCTCGTCGTCCTATCGGAGAACCTGGTTCAGATATCAGAATTAGATTACCTCTAACTTTAGGCGAGATTGTTCTTGGAGCAAAAAAGAAACTAAAAGTGAGGTCGTACCAACATTGCGATTCTTGCCAAGGAACTGGGAGTAAAGAAGGGATTGGATACACAACCTGCCCTCATTGTAATGGTTCCGGCGAAATTCGTCAAGTTACACGAACTTTTTTGGGTCAAGTAGTAAACGTTACTCCCTGCTATTCTTGCAATGGAAGTGGCCAAGTTGTAAAGGAAAAATGTCCTAAATGTAACGGAGAAGGCCGAATCGATGGTGAACAAAATGTAGATTTAGAAGTTCCCGCTGGAGTGGAAGCTAATCAATACATAGTGATGGAAAATCAGGGCAATGCTGGGCGAAGGGGTGGTCCAAATGGCGATTTAATAGTTATATTCGAAGAAAAGCCCCATCCATTTTTCAAGAAAGTCGAGAATGATATAGTATATGACTTAAAAATTCCATTTACAGTAGCAGCCCTGGGTGACGAAGTGGAAATACCTACTATTGAAGGCAGTAAGAAGATAAAAATAGAACCGGGAACTCAACCAAACGAAAAGATAATTATCGAAAACGAGGGTATTCCTTTTCTTAATAAGAAAAAGAAAGGGAACCTAGTTGCAGTTGTCAACATTACCGTTCCTAAAAAGCTAAATTCAAAAGAAAAAGATTTACTCAAACAGCTGGCAGAA
>CAYOPF010000071.1:0-15221 GCA_964405755.1 uncultured Chloroherpeton sp. | reverse complement strand
TTTATTTAATCAAAAATCCCTCTCCTGGATTTCCTTGAGAGGGATTTTTTTATTAAATTTTTAGATAAATTATTTAGAATGTGAGAAAGATAGGTTATACTCTTCTTTCAAGTATTTACCAGTTAGACTCTCTTTGCAATGAATGATTTGCAAAGGAGTACCTTCGGCAACAATTCGACCGCCATTTTTTCCTCCTAATGGACCTAAATCAATAATCCAGTCGGCAAATTTGATAACATCCAAATTGTGCTCAATTACTAAAACAGTATTTCCTTTTTCCACTAAATCATCTAGCATATTTACGAGCAGTTTCACATCCTCGAAATGCAATCCTGTGGTAGGTTCGTCCAATAAATAGAGAGTTTTGCCTGTGCTTCTCTTTGCTAATTCGGATGCCAATTTCACCCTTTGAGCTTCACCTCCCGATAGTGTGGGAGACTGTTGTCCCAACTTGATATAGCCTAAGCCTACTTCTTTCAAAACTTTAAGTTTTCGTTTAACTGCCGGTAAATCCTGAAAAACATTCACTGCTTCTTCAATTGTCATTTCCAAAACATCTGCTATAGAGTGACCCTTGAATTTAACTTGTAATGTCTCTTCGTTGTATCGCTTTCCTTGGCAAGTATCGCAAGGAACGTAAATATCGGGTAGGAAATTCATCTCAATTTTCTTAATTCCAGCTCCTTGGCAATCTTCGCATCTTCCGCCAGAAACATTGAAAGAAAATCGGCTGGACCTATAACCACGTATTTTTGCTTCGGGCAACATTGCAAACAAATCACGGATTGGAGTGAATACACCAGTGTATGTAGCAGGATTGGACCGTGCTGTTTTCCCAATTGGCGATTGATCAATCTCGATAACTTTATCGATATAATCCAGTCCGGAAATTGATTTATAGGGTAAAGGAACTGCATTTGAGTGGTAGAAATGAGCTGAAAGAATTGGATAGAGTGTGTCGTTAATCAAACTTGATTTTCCGGAACCACTCAATCCCGTTATACAAATGAACTTTCCTAAAGGCAGATTTAAATCCAACTGCTTAAGATTATTTCCATAACAACCTATCAGTGAAAGAGTGCTTCCATTGCCAAGTCGTGGAACTGATTTAAAGTGTATTTGTTTTTGATTTTGTAAATATTGGGCAGTAAGGGAATCATCGATAAATTTTATTTTTTTCAATTTTTTAGTTTCTGTATCCAGAACGATTTTTCCGCCATTTATTCCAGCTCCCGGGCCAATATCGACCACGTAATCGCTTTGCTCGATCATAGCTTTATCGTGCTCTACGACAATTACCGAATTTCCTAAATCACGCAAGTTTTTTAGTGAATTAATTAACAACTGATTGTCGTGTGGGTGCAATCCAATACTAGGTTCATCAAGAATATAAGTAATTCCGACAAGTTGAGAACCAATTTGCGAAGCCAGCCTGATTCTTTGTGCCTCGCCACCTGATAGTGATTTGGAACTTCGTGAAAGAGATATATAGGATAAGCCAACATTTTTTAAAAAAATTAGTCTTTCGTTGATTTCTTTGAATATTAAAAATGCAATTTCGTTTTGGCGTGATGTTAGTTTAGATGGTAATTTTTTTATGGATGGAATCAAAGCCTCGATATCCATTGCTGTTAAATCGGCAATATTAAATTTATTCACCTTAACGTTTAAACTTTCTCGTTTCAATCTCTTCCCGTTGCAATCGGGGCATGGTTTATTAATCAAAAATTTGCGAATATGCGTATCTGCAGATTGAATGTCGCTGTTCATTAAATTCTTAAGAATAACGAATAAACCTGGATATGTTTGTTTGTAGTTACTTACTTTAGATCCATACTTTTGCTTAATAACAATTTCATTGTCCTCGTCGCCATAAAAGATTTTTCTTAATTCATCATCCGAAAGAGCAGAGACAGGTATATTAGTCTTAATATCATGTTTTTTGCAAAATGCAATTATTTGATTCAATAGATAAGAGTTTTTATTATCCTCGAAAAAGATAATTGCCTGATTTTCGATTGATTTGGAATTGTCTGGAATTATTTTTTCGATGTCGAACTCTTCAATTTCGCCAATACCGTCGCAAGTGGGACATGCACCATACTTGGTGTTGAATGAGAAATTATTGGGTGATAATTTATCGTAAGCTATACCACAACTTGGACAACTATATTTTGTCGAAAAAGTATGTAAATTTTTATTTCCTTCTTTTTGTATTATTAGGGTATCGTCGCCCATTTTTAAGGCAATTTCAAGAGAATTTTGCAGGCGAAATTTGGAGGATTCTAAAATATGTAATTTATCGACGACAAGCTCAATATTGTGTATTTTGTACCGCTCCAGTTGCATTCCTTCACGAATAGATTGAATTTCGCCATCAACCCTCACTTTGGAATAACCTTCCTTAAATAACTGTGCGAAAAGCTCCTTGTAATGACCCTTTCGGGAACGAACCAGAGGGGCTAATATTAAAATTATTGAATCGTTAAATTGTTCGAGAATATCTGATAATATTCCGTCAAGATTACTTTCGACAACTGGGATATTGCATTCGGTGCAGTATTGAACGCCAATTTTTGCGTACAATAAACGAAGATAGTCGTAAATTTCAGTAACAGTTCCAACAGTAGAACGGGGATGCTTGCTAATGGTTTTCTGTTCAATCGATATTGCAGGCGAAAGACCTTCGATCCTGTCCACATCGGGCTTTTTGAGCATATCGATAAATTGGCGGGCATTTGGGGATAAGCACTCCAGGTACCTTCGCTGACCTTCTGCATAAATGGTGTCGAATGCAAGACTGGATTTACCCGAGCCAGAAACACCTGTGATTACAACAAGTTTATCGCGTGGAATACTTAAATCAATATTTTTAAGGTTATGCTCGCGAGCCCCATAAATGGAAATTTTATCCAATGCTGATTCTTGAAATATGGATTCCAAATTCGTTTTTCTATCGTTTTTTTGTGGTTTGGGCATTTTTTGGAAATATGTTCATACAAAAGTTGTAAAATTAAGAAAGTTTGGTATAATTTTTATATAATTTTTATTAAGTTCAATTAACATAAAAAAGCAATAAAATTAATAGAAATAATAGAAAAATGAGTAATTTTGAAAAAATAATTGAGAGAAAAACAAAATTGACGATAAAATTGCTAATAGCATTATTGTTAATTTTTGGTTCACCCAATTTATTTAGCTATCAATTAGATTCAGAAATTAACCAGAATAAATTACTCAATTCAATTAAATACGAAAGCGACCAAAATAAACGGTTGGATAGTTACCTTATTTTATCTCGAAATTATGTAGAAAATTTAAACCCTAATGCGAAAATATTTTTACAGGATGGGATACTATTAGCAAAGCAACTCAATAATTATCCCGCAATTGTCGAATTCAATATGCTCTATGCTCAATATCATTACCATCGTGGCGATATAGAGGAATCTACCTTCAAAATAAAAGAGGCATTGGTTGCAAACGAACAAATCAACAATAAAAAGTGGTTTGCTGAGATTTATTTTCAATTAGGTGAAAACTTCAGAATAGCTGGTGCATTGGATTTAGCATATAGTAATTTTACAAAATCTCTGGAATTAGCTATAAAAATCAAGGATTCTGTTTTAATTTCGAATCTGTATAATCGATTGGCAATTTATTTTTTCGAGAACTTGGACTTATTGCCCGAAATTAGTCGTGATTCGTCTCTTTTTTATTCGAAGCTATCAATGGATTTGTGTTTTAAATTGAGAAATATAAGATATATCATTGCGAATTATAATATATTAAGTTTAATATATCGTTATAAATACAACAACCTGGATACTGCAGAGATATTACTTAATAATGGATTAGAAATTGCATTAAAATATAAGAAAGTAGGTCAAATTCCTAATATTTACTACAATCTAGCACGAGGGCATTTAATAAAAATGGAACTGGACAGTGCCAAAGAGTGCATTGACCTTGGATTTGCACTTGCAGACAGTCTGGAAATAACTGAAGCAAAGTTTTTATTTTATCAACTATATTCTAATTACTATGCATTCATAAATGATTATAAAAAAGCATATGAATTCGCTAACCTTTATACAATAGGTTACAAGAAATCCCAAGATAACAAATCAAGCTTTAAAGTAAAAAGTGCTCTTAACGAATTGCAATATCGAAACAAGGAAATTGAGCAAAATACTCAAAAACAAACTCGTAACTTCCTGCTAATTATATCTGCTTTGATTATTCTATTCTTTATAGTTATAATGATAGTACTGTATATGCGGAATAACCATATAGCCAAATCAAATATAGAATTAGTACAGAAAAATAAGCAAATCGAAGAAAACAATTTAATCTTAGACCAACAAAATAAAATAATTTCTGTGCAGAACTTGAAGTTGGAAGAAAGTAATGCCTCCAAGGACAAATTATTTTCTATAATTTCGCATGATTTAAAGAATCCGATTGGTAGCTTAAAGGAGATGATTACAGTACTTACAGATAATTATGACACTTTTACTGAAGAGGAAAGACGGGAAATACTTCAGGAATTAAAATTCTCATCAGATAATGTTCTAGAATTATTACTTGGTCTACTTACCTGGTCCCGCAGCCAGCGTAATAAAATTGAATATGACCCATACAGCCAGGATATTTTTCAGCTGGTTTATCAGAATATTGCAATTGTATCCACTTCGGCTAAGAGCAAGAGTATCAATATCATCAATTCAGTTACTGAAAATACCACAGCTTTCTTCGATGCAAACATGATTAACACAGTTGTGAGAAATTTACTGACAAATGCAATCAAATTTACTAATAACGACGGTAAAATCGAAATTAAGGCTGAACCATATTCTGAAAATCCTAATTTTGTTCTGATATCAGTGGCAGATAACGGAACAGGTATTCCACAGGATAAACAGGAGAAATTGTTTCAGATTAAACACAGCTTTACCACTATAGGTACCAACGGCGAAAAAGGAACAGGACTGGGTTTGCTTATTGTCTGGGATTTTATCGAAAAGAATCATGGTAAAATTTGGGTTGAAAGCGAGGTGGAGCGTGGTACCACTTTTTATTTCACTTTGCCAATTATTGAACAACATATCTAATCCTCTCATTTTTCATTAATTAATTCATTATTTATTGCTAATTTGCAATTTTATTTTCTTTATCAAAAATTAAACTATGAAAAGAGTACTAAGTATATTCTTTAATACGGACAGAACTTATATTGCAAAAATATTAAACAGCCCCGATGGACTAAAATTAGAATACTTGAATGCTACCAATACACCAATAGATTTAGACTCCCTTCATACAGATGAGCAAACTCAAGCATTCGATGAAATCGATAATATCATCGGTCAATGTGGCAACGATTTTGATAATATCAGTGTTGTCTTTCCTGCAGACTCGTTATTAATTTCGCACATGCCAAGTAAAAAAGGAATTACACGTGATGAAATTATGGAGTTGATAGGTATTGAACTGAAAAGAACATTCCCGAATTTAAATATTACTAATTTTCAAATACAGGTTTTTCAGTTAAATGAAAATAAAACCAAAGTAAACAAACAAATAGCAGTTGTCTATCAAAACAATGATTTAAGCGTATTCGAACAATATTTCCAAAAATATGAGAAAGAGATTAATTTTCCTTATGTATCTCAAATAGCTGCTGCTAATTGCTTTTTGTACAATTACCCCGAACTTAAGGATAAAAATGCTGCTATAGTTGGAATCCAAAATAACTACATTGATTTTTGTGTGATTTCCAAGAGTAATTTTGTTTATTTTGGATTAGAAAATTATGCAACAGCAGATCAAATTCCCACTGCACTCGAAGCACAAATCGAAAAAGTAATGAACGAAGTTGTAGATGATCTGGCCGGTGGAATATATTATTACGGTAGGGATGTAAATCAACAAACATTTATTAGTTGCTGGGAAACAGCAATGATTTTTGGAGCAGAAGGCAAAAGGTTAGGTACTTTTCGCATGTTGAAATCAGATCTGGAAGAAAGAGATATTGAATATTCGATAAAGACAGCTCAATACTATGCACCATGCATTGGAGCAGCAATACCGCTTTATTTCAATTCAATAATACTATAAGGGTTGTCTTGTGAGGATAATTTCTGGGATCTATGGAGGACAGCAACTAGTTTCCAAAATTCCTCCTAATATTCGTCCTACCACCGATTTGTCGCGGGAAAGTTTATTTAACGTCATTTCCAACCTAATTGATTTCACATCAATCAGAGTTTTGGATCTATTTGCTGGCACTGGCGCTTTGGGTATCGAAGCAATTAGCCGTGGTGCGTTGTTTGTGGATTTTGTAGATAATTCCTTCCGTTCTATTTCGGTGATAAAAATGAACTTGGAAAAACTGCAAATTGATAGGAAAAAATATATAACACACAAACAAGATGTAACGAAAATGTTAAAAAGTGAATTGGTCAGCTATGATTTAATTTTTGCAGACCCACCCTACGATGTTCATTGCTTCGAGGAAGTGGTTCATAACATTTTGCACAATAGTACTCTACGGGATGATGGGATGATTGTCTATGAACTCTCAAGTATGCAAAGCGTCATTGTTCCCGATGAAATCGAAATAATTAAAACCAAGGAATTCGGAAAATCGAAATTTTATTTTTTAAAGTATAGAAAGTAAAGAAAAATTTCTTAAATTAGAGAAAATTAAAAAACAAATATGAACCAACTTAATAAATTCAGAGAGGACATATCAAATGTCTTCAAAAAAGGTATCAATATATTAGTATTAAGCCGTGCTTTAAAAAGCATTAGCTTAGATTTAAAATTATTAGCAGTCAACGGAATAGTACAGGCCGGGAAGATTGGTTCAGCTCAAGGTCAATCATTAATAACATTGTCTGGCTTTTTGTCGGATTTGCCAATACAGATTGCGCCAGAATTAGAGGATCTTGAGAGTGTGTCTTCGGATCTGGCAAGGCAACTTACAGTTACTACTATATCGATTGTGCGATTTCTGTTCTATTCCAACTCTCTTTCGAGTTTGCTGGACGATATTTTAATAGCCAACAAAAGCAGTTTTCGTTCCACTGATTTCGATTTACTAAATATCCAGGAATTAAATAAGTTGTCGAAGAATAAATTATTAGAACGCACCAATCAAGAAGAAAAGAAAAATATTGATCTTATTGCAAAGGTGAATATCAATATAACTTACAAATCTATGGATATGCTGAATAAGGCATTGGACTTATTAAGTAAAGCTGAACAAAAAATACTGAACCTAAAACGAAATGGATTTATAGCCAACTATATGGGCTCCAATATTTTAATTGAATCATCATACTTAAGCACCGACCAGCAAAGTTTTATTTCATTGGTTACCAATATCAGAAATATAGTAGATCGATTAAATGTAAATTTAGATGAGATGAACAACGATATCAAATCAGCTCAGAATTATCTTAAATACATAATTATGTCAATATCAAATTAGTGAAAAATATATGAAAAGTGAAATTATTTTCGAAAGTGGGGACCATAAATGGGTTGTCCTGGGTCGGGACCCACAGAAAAAGCAGGAAGTTATCGATACAAATGAATTTGTAATCGTAAGCAACGGCGAAACCATGATATTGGATCCAGGTGGAATTGAGATATTTCCACAAGTGTTATCCGAAATCACAAAATATGTTTCGTTAGAACAAATTAAAACAATATTTGCTTCGCACTAGGATCCCGACATTGCCTCTTCGTTAGCTATGTGGCTGGATTTGATTCCAGATATAAAAATCTATTGTCCATGGTTGTGGAGTGGATTCCTAAGTCATTTTGGAATGGGAGTGAACTTTACGCTAAACGGCATTCCAGACGAGGGTATGGAGATTAAGATTGGCAATCATGGAACAACAGTTTTCGCTGTTCCAGCACATTTTTGCCATTCACCAGGTAATTATTCGATTTACGACCCAAAATCCAGGATTTTGTTTTCTGGAGATGTTGGCGCCGCGCTAATACCTATCGACTATCCAATGTATGTGGATGACTTTGCTTCGCACATCAAGTACATGGAAAAATTCCATCTCAGATGGATGTCATCAACTCATCATCTTCGTTCTTGGGTTCGCAGAGTTAGAGCAATTAATCCCGAAGTAATTGCACCTCAGCACGGAGCAATTTTTGCTGGGGCAAATGTAACAAAATTTCTTGATTGGTTGGATAATCTTGAAGTAGGTAAATACGATATGGGAGCAGAAACCACAGATATCAATAAAACAATTTGGATGAAGTGGAAAAAGTAAATATGTAAATTACTTGAGGAGACGTTTCCGATTCTTTTCTGTGGAAGAATTCAAGTAAAACTATTAAGCCCGCTGCAATGTTTATTCAAACTTTGTTGCGGGCTTATAATTTGTATTAGGAACTAAAAGTTTTATTTTTTATATATTCTTTTCGATAATTGCTTTGTGAATAATGCGTCGGAGTGTGTTTTTCCTTTCTTCTTCGGGCAAACCAGCGATAAATATATTCAGATTTTTATCGCGTTCTGCTTTCAACATTTCATAAGTTTTCAGAATAACTCTTTCAGGAAATCCATCATTGCTTACGTATAGCGTTTTGTCGGCCAATAGAGCGTCGGCAGAGGACTCGCAACTGTCTGATATTTCTGGTAAATTGCTATACCCTGGATTATCGTGTATATTACCAGAAACATGGTGTTTGTTTGCAAGTGAAATAGCATATTCCTGATTATCGAAAGCCCAGCTTGAAGCCTTGGTTATCCCTGCTAAGAGTAAATGGATATTGGCGCTACCATCCGGAGTAC
Organism: uncultured Chloroherpeton sp.; assembly: GCA_964405755.1. Taxonomy (GTDB): domain Bacteria; phylum Bacteroidota; class Ignavibacteria; order Kapaibacteriales; family UBA2268; genus GWF2-33-9. The sequence continues at coordinate 6,394 of CAYOPF010000071.1, read as the reverse complement.
GGATTTCGACAGTTTGGCGACCATCCTGGCAACAATGAGTCGCGTCACCAGAAGGATTGATTTTGTCCGACAATTTACCAACATTAGTCCATGCTAATGGAACACGAATCATTGCCGAACGGTTCATTTCGCTCCAGCAAACTTTTGTAGGAGCTTCCTGGTGAGGTACCAAACGTAAGTAGGAACCAGCAACCAAGTTGCCAAATGCTGTTAAACTTGGAGCATATTTTACCAATCCACCAATTAAAGTTAAAGCTTCATTGGAAAGATTGCAGTTCTCATCCAACATTATGTTGGTTCCGTTTTTCTTTAATGCTAAGTGAAAGTGCAAACCGTTACCAGCGTGGCCAATTTCGAGTTTTGGATAGAAAGTGGCCAATGCATTGTGGCGGAACGCAATATTGCGAATAATCCACATTGCAAGGACCGACATATCGGCAGCTTCGTCTATTGGAGCTAATTGGAATTCAACCTCTACTTGCTCGGCATTTTTACCGGAAAATTGAGGGAAATCGCTAGTTAAATTCTCAATTGCACCTACTTCGAAGTGGGCATATTTAACATTACCCATTGTAATTGCTATATTTCTTAGGATTTCGTCCAAAATATCTGCACTTTTTACGAATGGTGAACTGGCATGATAACCGTTTTGTGCCTGTAATTTATAAATTTCGGATTTGGGTTCCTGTATCAAATAAAACTCTAACTCGCTCAAAGCATACAATTCGTAACCCGTCTTGGTTTGTAACTCTTTCGATAGCTTTAATAAAAGATTATCCGGTGCAAATTGTGCTAAGTTTCCATCCTTGTCGAAGTATCTGCAAATGAAATCCAAACTTTTGGAATCGAATGGGTTTAAAAAAGCAGAACGATAACTTGGAACAACGTACAAATCTGATTTTCCTGTATCTACTACCCCTTTGAATAATGACGAACCGTCCACTCTTTCGCCGTCCGTTAATATGTGAATTACTTGATCGTAATCTGTGATAGGAATTCTTAGATCTTTAATTTTCCCATCCCAGCCTGTGTAATGGAACGTAATTCTTTCGATTCCTCTTTCCTGAATTACATTTAATAAATCATTTGTGTTCCAATCATATTTGGATTTGCCGGTTATAACCTCGATTGGATTGGATAAAGCGAAATTTAGTTTATTTGTCATAAGCCAAGGTATAATTTATTTGTAATAACAAAATTACGAAAAATATTTGAAATAATATTATTTTAAATATACTTATCAATATCAATATGAATAAATATTAATTATAATAATAAATTTAAAATTTTTTCATCAATATTAAATAAAATAATCAATTACTAATATGTTAAAGTAAATTTTCTTAATTTTGTAATTTATATATTTTTACTATTTTACACATTTACAATCTTAAAAATGGAAAAACAGAGAACTCTTAAAAAATCAATAAATTTATCTGGAATAGGCCTACACACAGGAAATCATTCAACAATAACTTTCCACCCTGCAGATCCAAATTACGGCTATCGGTTTATCCGAAACGATGTGCCCGAAAAAATCGAAATCCCAGCGTTAGTTGACTATGTTGTAGATTTATCGCGAGGAACGACACTAGGTATCGGGGAAATCAAAGTTCATACAGTTGAACACGTTCTGGCAGCACTTGCCGGATTGAGAATAGATAACTGTTTAATCGAGCTTTCGGCAAATGAACCTCCTGTTTTCGATGGAAGTTCCAAAAGATATGTAGAGGCTTTGCTCGAGGCTGGCATCGAAGAGCAAGATGCCGAAAGAGAGTACTTCTACATCGACGAGACAATTGATTATAAAAATGAAGAAAAATTTGTCGAAATAGTTGCCTTACCTTTAAATGATTACCGACTGACCGTTATGATTGATTATTTCAATCCTGCGTTGGGAAGCCAGCACACTGGTTTGTTCGATATGGAAAAGGAATTTAAAAGCGAATTTGCTCCTGCAAGAACATTTTGCTTTCTTAATGAGGTTGAAATGCTTTATCAGGCAGGGTTAATCAAGGGTGGCAATGTCGATTCTGCTTTAGTTATTGTGGACAAGGATGTAACATCTTCCGACCTTGACAACATAGCAAAAATGTTAAACTTGTCGGAGTCCCCTTTTGTTGGCGAAAATGGATATTTAAATAATAAAGAATTAAGATTTAAAAACGAACCAGCTCGACATAAATTACTGGATATGATTGGGGACCTCACTTTAATTGGAGTTCCAATCAAAGCACAGATACTGGCCGCCCGACCAGGACACGCAGCTAATTACGAATTTAGTAAACTGGTTAGAAAATCCTACCTGGAAAAGAAAAAATTAAACAAGATTAAGCCAAACAGAAAAAGCGATACATCATTGAACATCGAAACTGTTATGGATATCTTACCGCATAGGTATCCATTTTTATTAATAGACAAAGTAATTGAATTTGATAGAAACAACGACAGAATTATTGCATTGAAGAATGTAACAATGAATGAAGAATTCTTTTTGGGGCACTTTCCTGGAAAACCAGTTATGCCAGGCGTTCTTATTTTAGAAGCTTTAGCACAAGCAGGCGGAATACTGATATTTCACAAAGTAGAAAATCCAAAGCAGATATTAGCATATTTTTCATCGATTAATAATGCAAAGTTCCGCAAACCTGTTGTTCCAGGGGACCAACTTGTTTTAGATCTAAAACTGATTAAATCCAAATTTGGAATATTTTATTTTACGGCAACAGCATGGGTAGATCAGCAAGTTGTAGCCGAAGCAGAATTACAGGCTGCTGTAGTAAATAGATGAGGAATTTATGAATGATGTAGTAATCCATCCAACAGCAATAGTATCTCCGAAAGCCCAATTGGGAATGGGGGTGAAAATAGCACCCTTTGCAATCATTAATGACGATGTACATATTGGGGACCATACACACATTGGCCCTTATTGCTATATTGATAATGGAACAAGAATAGGATCCAACAACAAAATATTTTCTAATGTAGTGATCGGAACCGATCCGCAAGATTTGAAATACAAAGGTGAGGAAACATTCGTAATTATTGGAGACAATAACACAATCAGAGAGTTTTCGACCATTAACCGTGCAACAAGTAGCACTTATTATACTAGATTGGGCAGTAACAACCTAATTATGGAATATTGCCACATTGCACACGATTGCTCTGTGGGAGATAACGTGATATTCTCGAATAATGCTCAAATTGCTGGGCATGTTACGGTTGAGGATTGGGTTATATTGAGCGGCTTTGCAATAGTAATACAATTTTTAACTGTTGGAAAACATGCATTTATCGGTGCAACTACCAAAATGGCTAAAGATGCTCCACCCTATTCAATAATTGCAGGAGCAGATCCTGTGTTCGAAGGTATAAACATTGTTGGGTTAAGGCGACGAGGTTTTTCCAACAAGACTATCTCCGAAATTAGTAGCTTTTATAAGCAAATATTTAAAGGTGGGTTAAATACTTCCGACGCTTTAGCTAAATATGAATCCGAAAACCCAACTATAAATAATACAATACAAGAGATAATAGACTTTATCAAAAGGTCGAAGAAAGGTGTTTACAGCAGATAATCCCTAGAAAGTACTAAATATTCAATTTCTTGAAAATTCTTTCAGGTAATAGTTTAATAACCATATTTAATAAATAATAAATTGGCGGTACGATTAAATTTGTCTTGCTACTCGTATATGCTTTGTATATTTTTTTAGCAACATGGTTGGCATTACCTTCGAATATTGATGGAACATTTAGGTGCGGCGTCATTTTAGTTTTAATAAAACCGGGTTTTACTGTCAACACATTGACTTCAGTATTTGCCAGACGCTGTCGCAATCCTGATAGGTGTTGGGTAAGTGCCGCCTTTGCAGAACCATAAAAATAATTGGCTTTTCGTCCTCGCTCGCCTGCTATCGAGCTAATTCCAATTATTGTTCCTTTATTGGATTTTTCGAATAAATCAGCAAAATGGTTAAGCAGCGGAATTTGATTTGTGTAATTAATGTCGATTATTTTTCGAGCTTCGATTGAGTCTTTTTCGGCTAAATTTTGATTACCCAAATAACCAATTGCAAGAACAACAACATCGGGAGTATATTCATAATTTTTAATAAACCTTTCAATAGATTCGTTGCTTTCGATATCTAGCCTATACTTCTCTACTTGGGAATTATATCGTATTTCCAAATCATTTGCAATTCTATCAATTTCGTCATTTCTTCTTGCGGCCAAATCGAGTGCAAAGCCATCTATTGCAAATAAGTATATTAATTCCTTAGCAATATCGCTTGTAGCTCCAATTATCAAACATCTTCTATTTATCATACATGTATCCCCAGTCTTTTGGATTGTAACGATTGAAATTTATTTTTTGGGTCGTATTTTGCTTTTGTTTCGAGAAATCTATTCACATTGTTATTTGTGCTCCAAAACATTTCCTTTTTCATTCTTGCATCCTTTGTTAGATATATTCGACCCTCGTTGGCATTAATCAGTTCATCCAATTTATCGGCAAGTTTTAATGTATTCTTTGAAACTGGCAAATCCATTGCCAATGTATAACCTTCCATTGGAAACGAAAGGTCGAATTCATTTTGTTTGCCCATTAGTTTTAACACTGTCAAAAAAGAACTAACTCCATAAACTTGCATTATTCTCAAAACCTCGGCAACAACATGGAAAGATGACGATTTTGGAACAACAAATTGATACTGAATAAAACCATTCCTTCCGTAACCTCGGTTCCAATTATCAAGAATATCCAAAGGATAAAAGAACTTATCGAACTCAACTTGTGATATAGAATTTTTATTTTTTAAGTAATAGAGATTGTTTAATATTCCCACTGTTAATTTATTTAATGTATTGCTCGGAAAATAAAAAGGAACATTAATTTTTGGTTTCGAAAGAATTAACTCCTTATTCTTGCTTGATTCTTTACCTACAAAAAGAACTCCTCTGCCTAATTTCTTTGACTTAAAATTAGTGTCGAGCCAACTTACTGTATAAACATTTTGTTTGTATTGTTCGAATAATTCGAAAAGATGTTGCAAGTCTTGTGCTTGAACTGTTGTTTGTTCGATTATTGGGGATTTTAATTCCACAAGTTTAATAGTTGCATCAAGTATTAAACCTGTTAGTCCCATGCCACCAACAGTTGCACGAAATAAGTCAGAATTTTCGGTATTGGAGCAATTCACTATATTGCCATCAGCAAGAATTATCCGAAGAGATTCGACCCACAAACCAAACGAACCATTGATATGATGGTTTTTACCATGAACGTCCGAAGCTATTGCGCCACCTATTGTTATGAATTTTGTCCCTGGTGTTACTGGCAAAGTTAGCCTATGTTTACCTAGGAAATTAATTAATTCCATGAAGGAAATACCCGATTCGCAGGTAATAGTTTTGTTTTCTTTATCGAAATTCAGTATTCTGTTAAGAGAAAGCGTAGATATCATTTTGCAATTTAAAGCAGAATCCCCATAACTTCTAAGTAATCCTGACGATATTATTTCATTAATACCATTGATTGTAGTTTGGACTTGGTTAACAGACCAATGCTTATAAATATCAGATTCAATTCTTGGGAAATTGCCCCATCCCGATGCATACATAGTTAATAAAAAAAGCAAAATTAAACAAATATTCTTTTCCAAAATTCATATTTGTACAAATATATTAAAACTAGAATAAATACCAAATTAATTATTATTCATAATCATGTATTTATTTTATTGAAAATTAACAATTATTTGAAAATATAGTTTTAATTTTGTATTAACATTTTTTACACAAAAAGAAAATACAAATTTATCAGGTAAGATTATGGCAAACATACTGCTTGAATACGAAACATTAAAAAAAGAACTCGATTTTGCTTCGACCGATGCCGACAGAACTGGAAAGATTATAGTTCAGGTGGGATCGGCAACATGCGAAAAAGCTGCTGGTTCTGATGTTGCTCGCGACGAATTTCTGAAATTGATAAGAGCATCCGGACGAAACGATATCGTAGTTAAACAAACTGGTTGCACAGGACGTTGCTCCCAAGAACCAATTGTTAGCGTTTTTATTCCCAATCAAATTCCGGTTAAATATAGTAAAGTAACAACCGAGAAAGTCAACGAAATCTTTAATGAACATATACTTAATGGTGCTCCGGTTACCAAGTTTATGTTGGACAAACATACTAATCTGCTTTGCAAATGGGTTGTTACTTTGTTTGGAAGCAAGCACAGTTCCACAGAATTCTACGAACGCTGGGGAAAGAAGATAAACAAAATTCTAGAAGAATTTGGTATATATTACGACGTTAGAGTTCTTTATGGTGGCGAAATCGAAATCCGTCATCGAAGTGCTTCGGAATTCGATGGAATTT
>CAYOPF010000070.1:6444-15339 GCA_964405755.1 uncultured Chloroherpeton sp. | reverse complement strand
TATAATGATCTTTTACTTGTTTTTCGATTTCTTGGTATGACTTGTCGTAATGAATATTACCATACTCCAAAGTTTGAACTCCCAGGTTTTTAATGTAAGGCAATGTTTTATCCATTAATCCAGACACCAAGAAGGAATTAATCATTCTATTTGGAACATTGAATTTGTGAGCTGGACGGTTATGGCAATCTATACAATCGAACTTTCGGATTGCTCCACTCTTTAAAATCGAGTCAGTCATTGTGAAGTTATAATTTGGGTCTGTATAGTAGGTTTCTTTACCTGTCTTTCGATTACGAACATGTATCCAAGGAATTTGTTGACGTTTGTTGTCCAAAGCATAGTATTCAATTTCGTTCTCGATATACATGCTCCAGTGAATGCCGTCATTATTCCCAAGTTCCATAGTACCACCACCAGTCTTCAAATGCATTGTTACTAAATATTCTGAATTTGCAGAATCGGATGTGAAGAAGTCGAAAGAAACTTTCTTTTCACTATAAAAATGGTTTGGCCAATGGCACTGCTCACAGGTTTCAGCGGATGGTCGTAAGTCGTGAACTGGCACACTAATAGGTTTCGAGTATAAATTTAGCATAACTGAGAGCAATTGGTATGACCCCGAAATTTTTGATTTTACAAACCAACCCGTTCCAGGACCAATGTGGCACTTAACACAACCCACACGCGAGTGAGCTCCATTAAGGTATGCAGTATATTCTGGGTGCATTACTTTATGGCAAACTGTGCCACAAAATTCGTCACTATCACTATATTCATATGCTTTAAAACTACCGTAAATGGATCCAGTGAGCAAAACAACAGTTCCTAATGTGAATAATATAACAGCTACCTGATGCTTCGGTTTATTAAAGTCTATAATGGGTAATCTTTCCCTCGCTTCCTCACCAACATTCAAAAGTCTCCTGTTTTCTTTAAAAGCTCCAAATAATACAAGAAATATTCCAAACATTAGGATTGTAGGAAGAACGATAAATGTAACTATTCCAGTATATGGATTAGTAACTTCACCAAAGAATTCAATAAGTACCATTATGAAAATGATTATAGCTGCAACTATTGCAATAATAATTCCGGTGAGAGTAATTGAATTATAGAATATAATTGGAAATGTTCTGGCTTTGGATTTCAATTCTCTTTCGGTTTTAATCTTTACTGCTTCTTCGTCTTCGTGAGATAAATGCCAACCAGTAACTATCGTCAGGTATAGATCACCAACAGTATGGCCAGTAGTTCCCAAGTAAATATGGACTAACATAAATATAGACAGGAAAAAGCCTACAATTGTATGTAACAATGCCATTGGCCATATGCCACCCATTCCAAGAAAATTATCAGGTGCCCATTCGGGAAACATCAAAGCCCAACCAGATATAATAATGATGGGCATCATCAGAAACATTACCGAAATGTATCCTAGTTGTTGCAAAGGATTGAACTTCATTTTTTCGTTGGGTAAAAAAGGATGAGGTTCATTGTTAAAAATACCAAGCAAATAGAATTTTGCTTGTACATACATACGTTTGGGTAAGTTGTTAAAATTAATTATGTAATGCTTATAGTTACCAGAAAAAAGATTAAAAATAAAAAAAAATAAATAATTCAACGATAGAAGTATACCGGATATATTGTGAGTTAATACCGAAACATCGAATGAAACCATATTCTCGGTTTCTGCTGCAAAGTGGAGATTGACACCTGAGAGTATTAATAAAATAAACAGTAATCCATTAAAAATGTGCCAAATCCTTAACCATAATGGATACAAATATACTTTTTTCATAGTTAATTACCTTTTTTGAAATACCATCTCATGATCGCATGGAAGAAAATACCAAGAATTACAATACCAAACACTGCAATAAATATTGAATCTAATAAAACATTTCGAGTGGTTCCAACCACATAAGCGTCGCTTAATAAAGTTCCATTAATAAAACCATATTTTTCTCTGGATAGTGCTTTTTCGTGTTTGTAGAGTTTGGCCATTAATACTGAATTTTTGCTATGACACTCTTCACATTTTCTAATAACTTTATCAGGTGGTAACAGATTGTGCGACAAATTTGGCGGAGCATACGACGAGTGGCAATCCACACATCTAACAGTTTCATTATGCTTGCCAAGAGAAGGAAGCCATTCGTGAGCTTTGCTAAATGTAAGAATATTGTACTTTGCCATCATTTCATCGTCTGCATGGCACTTTACACAATAAACCATCTTGGTTTTCATTGCTGCATCTGGATTAATTTGATTATTGGAGAACATTTTGGTTGATACATCAATAACTGGATTGATATTATGTTCTCCATGGCAATAAGTGCAAGCTGGGGCGTCCTTACTTCCTCGTTCAAGTGCAATACCGTGTACACTTATTCTGTACTCCTGAGCTATTCCAACATGACATTGACCACAAATCCTTGAAACATTTTTTACATTAATTTTAGAATTAGGTGAGTCACTTTTCTCCAAGTCGTGAACTCCATGGCAATCTGTGCATATTGCTGCTGCTTGGTTACCTTTTTTTATTGCTAATCCGTGCACACTCTGGTCGTAATCAATAAGTGATTTGGAAAATGTTGTTTGCTTCATTTTATCGTTCAAGTGGCAAGCTAAACACAAATCTTCCTGATTGCGTTTCATTTCGATTTTGCTAACTTTATGATTACGGGTTACTGGGCGAGAATGACAGAATATACAAGTTGGAGCATTAGGATTGTTATGCTGTATTTCCACAAAGTGCACTGACTTAATATGTTGTTCCTTTTCTTTTGTGTGGCACTTCCCACAATAATTCGTAGAATTTGAGAAATGCGTTGGCGATGATGAACTAAATTTGGTTTTAACCTCGTGAGTCCCGTGACAACCCTTACAATTAACATCTGGAGTTCCAGCTGTTCCGTTCGCCTGGATTATTTGAGGATGGAATTTATGTTTTTCCAAAGGTGCTGTGTGGCACTTTTTGCAATTGATTAAATCAATCTTTGCTTTATGAGGGATATCATCTGGATTGAACCCCTCATGACAATCCACACATTTTAATTTTGAATGAGCAGATGACATTAAAACAGAGCGTTTTACTGTAATCGACTTTTCTTTTCCATTTTTCTCCATTGTCATACCAGCTTCGGCATGACAATCCAGACATACTTGATTGTTTTGGGAGAAAGCAAGACTAGATGTCAAACAAATGAATGCAAAAATGTATAAAAACTGTTTCATATTTTTTTTCTCTTTTTGTAAAAAAAAAGCTGTCTGTTATTAAAAAAACAGTAACAGCCTTGATATTTTATCCTCATTCAGATTATTTTATCTCTTGAAGCCATTTTAAAATTGTTTTAAGTTCACCATCGTTACCTTTGAACCTAAGTCCGTGTTTTTTACCATTTATATTAGTTTCTTGTTTGATGAATTTTACAAGTTCATCAATCTGTGTTTCTTTGGCTATCTTATTTGGAAGATCTGGGTACTTTGCTGGCATTATTGATTTTATTTCTGCTTTGGGTACAGAATGGCACATATTACACTTGTTTTTCAAGAAAAGGTTTTTAGGTTTTTGCTTCTGAGCCAACCCTATCATCGATCCAAAGAAAAGTGTAATTATTATCGATAAAAATAACAGCTTCATTCTTATTCATTTTTTAATGTAAGTAACCAATCGACCAAGGTTGTAAGTTCTTCGTCGGAACCTTTGAATTTTACTGCATGTTTTTTGCCGTTCAAATCCACTTCTTTGTTAATAAACTTTTTAACAAAGTCTGCTTCCAAATTTTCGTTTCCTAAATTTGAAAGGTCAGGATATTTAGCAGCCATCTTACTGTCGTTATCTTGCGACTTTATTGCATGGCATGCATTGCACTGAGTTAACGAAAATATCTTTGCCACTTTTTTCTTCAGCTGTTGTTAATGAAGCAAAAAGTAAAGCAAAGAAAGCTACGATTGTTGCTGATTTTAGAAATGTCATAATTTCCTCTCTTGTTTTAATGAAACAATTATTAGATGGTCTTACTTTTCTTCGGTTTATTTTATTAGAAAAAGGGGTAGCGAATAAACTACCCCTGTTGTCACATGTCTAAGTTTACTATTTACTTTCTTTCAAAGTTAACAACCAATCAACCAAAGTAGCAAGTTCTTCTTCTCCACCTTTGAATTTTACTGGATGTTTTTTGCCCTTAATATCGAATTCTTTGTTCAAATATTTAATTAGGTTTTCTTTGCTCAAATCTTCGTTGCCAATGTTCGACAGATCTGGATATTTGTCTGCTTGTTTGGATGTGATATCTTGCGACTTAATAGCATGGCAAGTGTTGCACTTACTATTCATATAGATATCTTTTCCTGTAGTTTTTTGAGCTGTAATCATTGATGTGAACAAGAATGCTACAACGACGATTGCGATAATAGCTTTTACTTTTTTCATTTTTTCACCTTTTTTATTTGTTAAACATAATAGCTGGTTTACTAAATTACGAAATATTTTTAAATTTTGATTTCTAATATTTTTTTATCTGCATCGAATTTGCCAACGATAAACTTTGTGAGTTTAAATCCACCAAATGGACCATTTATTAAGCTGCCATCAACGGTCGAATAATTGTTGGGATGGCATTGGCACACTATAGCCCCTTCAGAGTTAGCCGGAGTATCAACAGCACAATTCATGTGTTTGCAAATCGAGTCTAAAACCGAGAATTTTCCATCTTTGTGATGTGTTATAATTAATGGATTACCTTGATTTTTTCCTTCGATCTTTACTTTTTTTACATTTCCTGGTGTTAATAATTCAGGATGTGATGTAAGGTCTAATTCATAGAAAGTATCGGGAGGAACATTGTTTACAGTTACTACTTCTTCGCTATCGCAGCTTTGGAACACCTGTGGTATCGATGTGATTGCCAAACCAGCACCTACCACTTTTGTTGTGTTTAGAATAAAATCTCTTCTGTTTAATTTATTATCTTTCATTTGATATTCTCCTCTTTATTTTTAATAGAACAAGTGAACTTGTAAAGCCCAAGCTGCAAAATGTCCATCTATGTGCTCTCTGTCGTATATTCTATACTCTGGTAAAACTCCAATATATGGTAATGGGAACAATTTAGCACCTATTACGTACTGAGTTGCAGAATATTCAGATTTATCTGCTAAAAACTCAGTGTTACCCTGTTCAAACCTACCGTATATATATGCAGCGTCGAATGGAATTCCTATATCAATATCCTTAAATAATTGATACGTTAATTCTACCGAAAAGTTACTTGAAGTGCGAAGTTCTTGTTTTTTGCTTCCCATATATTCTGTTAATAGAGAAAATCTATCAGTCATACCAATATTGAAATATGCGTTCCAAACTGCATAATAATCGTTACCAAAATACACCCCATTATCAGTTTTCAACTCGGAATTCATCATAAAATACCCACCAAAGAATGTTGTCCATCCTTTTAAATATTCATCTATGCTTGGGAAGAAACCTAAGCGGAAGAAATATGATAAGCGGTCTTGATTTACTATTTTAATTTGCTTTAAATTTTCGTTACCAAACACTCCTAAAGTTGCGCCCAACCAAGGTATTGCTTCATATTCTAATTGCGCTCCCCATTCAGTGTAATCATGAGGTAGAACCAAGTTGGCCCGGGTAGCTGTAACTACTTGCCTAACCAACAAAGTATGGTCATCCCATTTGGTTCCTATCATTGGTTGGAAATAACCAACCCTTAGAAATGGTAAGTTTTCGCCAGGACGTAAGTACATACTGAATGCGTAGGACTGTTGGCCTGGATAACGCTTTTCTGTTTCCAAATCATAAGCAAAATTATAAAATCCTTCTAATTCGATAAAATCGGCTGGTTTAAAACTGATGTATGGATCGACTTGCATTATCATAGCATCGTATTTTGGTCCAGTTGTAGTTGTATCTAATGTATTGATTACAATTATGGAGTCATTTTCATCTTTCTTATAAATAGTTTTGGGGTTAATAGTCAAAGTCTTTTGAGGACCACCCCAGCGAGCAAATTGATAGCGAAAATCAATACCGAATGTTATCATATCATTTAATGTTTGATTGGTGTTCTGTAAAAAATCAAATACAGAACCTAAACCAATTTTAGAGGGTTCCACTATAGATGTTTGATTTCTCGACATCCATCCACCTAAAGTACGTAATCCGCCTCCCTGGGTATTTACGTGGCAACTTTGGCACTTAGTACCATAGGATTGGAGTATTGAATACTCTGGCCTCGATAACAAAGGTGTGACAAAAAAAGCTAATAAAGTTAGTATTATTGTAAATTGCTTCATGGATATCTCTTTATTTGATTTAACAACTTTATTTGGATATTATCTTTAATATCTGAAGAAAATTGCTTTACTCTTTTATTAAACAATGCTCGGGATAATTAACTACCCCGAGCGTTGTATTGTTTTAATGTTTCAATGAACTATTTTTTCAAGAATTCTAAAGTATTCTTTAAAAGGGCACGATAGTATTTTGGATTGTGCATACCATAACTCTTATCATAAGACAAGAACTTGTAGTTATAGAGAGCAGCAGCTTGCAATGTTGAAATTTTCAAAGGAGCAGCTGATGTTGCTTTTACGTAATGATCATCGGCATTTATCCAGCCTTTTGTAATCATTAATTGTTCTAATTCTTCAAATTCTTTCTTGTTAGCATCGTAAACACCATCTTTTTGGTTAAATGTGGAAGTTACTTCACTGTGGCAAGGAGTGCAAGCGGCAGCTTTCTGAGGAGTACCAGTTTCACCTTTCATAACCATAGTGTGGCCACTGATGATTGGTAAACCACCGTCTGCCATATGGCAAGAAACACATCCTTTCTGAATGTTACCGTGAACATTGCTTGAAGGATATGGTACTGAACCAGGAATTTTGTAACCACCAACACCAGCAACCATATTTGATTGTGGACCATAGTGTGGTCCATAACGCAAACTGGTAATTGATACTTCCTTAGTTGGGTCTGCTAAAGTTAAAACAGGAGTTGTAGTTCTTGATTGGTGACATTTACCACACAAGTTGCCCATTTTCATATCTGCTGTTTTGTTTGCATCGTCAGCTGTTGTCCATCTAAAGTTGTAAGGTGCAGTATAAGTCAAATCCCAGTCAGTTTCGTTGTACTTTGAGTGAATCTTGTGGCAAGTGCGACAATTAATTGTGGCAGCATCATAGAAACCAGTTTTAGTAGTATCTAAGCCAGTTTTTGTGATTTCTAAGAACCCTTGTGATGTGTGGCAACCAGCACATGCTGTACGGTAACCTTCATCAAAAGCTTCACCAGTGCCGTGTTTCGACAAAGACCATTGAACTTGTTTAGCGAACAAGTCAGCTGAGTTGTTATGGCATACTCCGCATTGTTCAGCGCCTGATGGGCCAGCAGGACCAGCAGGACCGGCAGGACCTGTAGCACCAGCAGCACCAGCAGCTCCAGCAGCTCCATCTTTACCTGCTGGACCTTCGCATGCTACGAAAATCATTGAAACGAATAGAATCATTGCGATTCCAATTCTGAAAACAGTTGTTATTTTTTTCATATTTCCCCCAAAGAAATATTTCTTGTGGAACATAAAATTGTAAGGACTAAATTAATAAAAAAAATATTAGAAACAAAATATATTGAAAAATATTTTTTTGAGCATGCTTAAAAGTGAAAATTTATAAATAATTACGTATTATAGATTTATTGTGATTGAGCTTCAAATTATATTAATAATAATTAATTGTTTAGGAGTACATAATTTTGATGTATTTAGCTAAATAATGAATAAATATTAATCTAAAATTGAATTTGCTTTGATATTGTTAAGGATCTGTTAATTTAGAAAACAGTAATGAAAATACCTCAATATACCGATGAAACCTATATTACAAAAAATAATGCTAATTTATTTTGAGAATTAGGGAGGATAATAATTACAAATTTCTTGTGCTTTGCCGTAGTTCTTTGGCATTTTGAATTGCGATGTCTGAAACATTCGAACTAGAGAGGAGTTTGGCAATTTCAAATATCACTTGCTCTTCAGCAAGTAGGTTTGTTTTTGTAATAGTACGGTTTTGTTGTTCATCTTTGTGAACTTCAATAACTTGATCGGCAGCAGCTGTAACTTGCGGAGAGTGCGTAATTGCAATAATTTGATGGTTTTTAGATAGGGATTTCATCTGCAAGGCAATTTTGTGAGCCACAGCACCGCTCACGCCAATATCAATTTCGTCGAAAACAAGAATCGGTAAATTCAAATCGTTAGCCGCCATACTTTTGAGAGCAAGCATTATTCGTGAAGTTTCTCCTCCCGAAGCAACATCGGCTAATGGCTTTGTGCGTTCGCCTTTGTTCGTGCTTATTAAAAACTCAACAGAATCTAATCCATTGTTGGTGAGTGTTGTAATATCAGATTTAAGCATAGTATTAAATTCAACATAATTAAATCCAAGCTTTCTTAATAAGTCCGAAATATTTCGTTCAAATTCTTGTTTTATTTCATTCCTATTCTTCGAAAGCAATTTTGCGAGCATAATTGATAGCTTGTTTTGCTCCTCAATCTTGCTTTCCATTTCTTTCTGTTTTGTATTATAGTCACTTTCAGAACTAAGTTCGGATTCTAGTTTTGCCTTGTAATCAAGTATTTCGTCAATCTTTCCAAACTTACGAATCAAATTGTTAAGATTAAAAAGTCTTTGATTAATATCATCAATACGTTGTGGGTTATACGAAATTGTTTCGAGCGAATCGGCAACATGGGATTTTAACTCAATGATAACGGGAGATATTTTTGCGGTTTCTATTAAATGTATTTGTATTTGGGAATTAAACCTTGCAACTTGTTCCATCTTTTTTGTTAGAAAATTCAATTG
>CAYOPF010000070.1:4583-6365 GCA_964405755.1 uncultured Chloroherpeton sp. | reverse complement strand
GTATCTTCGTTTAGTTTTGGATTCACAGAGTTTATTAGTTCCAAATCATCCTTTTTTGCTTGAATTGACTTTTGAAACGAATCTCTTTCCTCCAAAAATGTTTTTAATTGATTTTGCAAAGTTTTTAGTTGAGAAAACTCTTGCTGATATTTTTGTAACAAATCGAAATTATTTGCAAAAGCATCCAGAATGTAGATGTGATTTTTGGGATTTAATAAAAGCTGATGAGAGTATTGTCCGTGGAAATCAACAAGCAAATCACCTACGGACTTAAGTAAATTCAATGGAACGGGTGAATCATTGATAAAATTACGAGCTGATGAATTCAAGTTAATTTCCCGTCGCAATATCATCTGGAAATTACCAAGTGAGTGTTGGACTAATTCTACTTCATTTTGAGCGAGCAGGTCCCAGACAGGGTGGCTTTCAGCCAAAATAAAAAGACCCTCAATCACTGATTTGTTTGCATCTTGTCGGATAAATCCAGGCGAAGCTTTTTCGCCTAATAAAATCTGAAGGGCATCAATTATGATGGATTTGCCAGCACCAGTTTCGCCAATTAAAATATTAAGCCCAGAATCGAAATTAAGTTCAACCTCTTTGATAATAGCAAAGTTTTTAATAAATAAATTAGAAAGCATAGTGCTGGCTTTTAATAATAAGTCTTAATTTCCGAACAATTTCAGTTTGACTTCTTTTTCTAGTTTTAAAAACAATTCGTTATTATCTTTCAATAATTTTTTAAGTGCTTCTTTTCCTTGAACACGCTCTTCACCGAATGCATACCATGAACCAGTTTTTTGGACTACACCATTATCTGTTGCAATATCTATTAAATCGCCAAATCTGGAAATACCTTCGTTGTACATAATGTCAACTTCTACTTCTTTGAACGGAGGTGCAACCTTGTTTTTCACAATTTTAACACGAACACGATTACCTGTTATCTCAGCACCTTCTTTAATAATATCTTTTCGGCGGATATCAATTCGGACTGATGCATAGAACTTAAGTGCATTTCCGCCAGTTGTAGTTTCGGGATTGCCATACATCACCCCAATTTTACTTCTTAATTGGTTAGTGAATATAACCGAGGTTTTACTTCTTCCAATAGCAGCATTGAGCTTACGCATAGCTTGCGACATCAATCGTGCTTGAGAACCCATTTGGGCATCACCCATATCACCTTCGATTTCAATTCTTGGAGTTAATGCCGCAACTGAATCGATAACGATTACGTCAATTGCATTGCTTCGGACTAAAGTTTCCACTATGTCCAATGCCTGTTCGCCAAATTCCGGTTGGGATAAAAGCAGATTGTTCAGATCGACCCCAACTCTTTGGGCGTAATTCACATCCAATGCGTGCTCGGTATCAATAAATGCTGCAATTCCACCTGTTTTTTGTGCTTCGGCAATTACATGCAAACAAAGAGTGGTTTTACCAGATGATTCGGGACCAAAAATTTCGGTAATTCTTCCTCGTGGTATGCCTCCTATTCCGATTGCTGCATCCACCGAATAAGATCCAGTGGAAATTGAGTCGATTTTAACAATATCGCGGTCGTTTAAGTGCATTATTGAACCCTTGCCGTGTTGACGTTCAATTTGCTCAATGGCTAATTTTAAGGCCTTTTCCTTTTCTTTATCCATTGTTGGTTGGATTTGTTCTTCTGTTTCGTTTAACTTGTTTTTACTCATTTTACATTTTATTTTTTTCAAATTTAAGAAAATATAAGTTATAAATTTTTTCAATATTTTTGTTCTTTAATAATAATGTATA
>CAYOPF010000070.1:0-4535 GCA_964405755.1 uncultured Chloroherpeton sp. | reverse complement strand
AAAAATATGTTCAAGAAATTATTTGTAACAATTTTTTAACTGATTTGTTTTAAACATTAGAAAAGATCAAAAACAATATTATAATAAACAAATTAAAAGGTGTTATCATGTTAAAAATCAACACATTGACCAAAAAGAGCTTATCGATTGCTTCTTTTTTGGTACTTTTCATTGCAATGTTTTGGGGTGTAGCAAACGCTCAACCCACAAACTATTGTAATCCGGCAGCTCCATCGGGCTTTACTGCTCCAATATACTACTATTGCTACCCAGCATATTATCAACAGCTGTACAACTATCCAGCTTATTATTCTGTGAGAATTGGAGAAGTAGCAATTACAACAACTGGAGGTTATGAAGTGTTTAAGAACACAACAAACCCTGAAACATTTGAAAATATTGATTGCTTCAAATATTTCAACACTCTTCAACCTGCTTCTTTGGATATTGGAGATACTTATCTTTTCAAAATCAAGACAGCAAACGTAATGGGTTTTACTTCCTACTATTGCTATAGTACCTATACAACAAGATTCACTATGCGTTTATTTATTGATTGGAATGCAGATGGTGACTGGGTTGATGCTGGCGAATGGATCAATGCAACTAATTCAACTAACCCATTAAATCCTAATCCAGCATGGGGAGGTAACTATAACCACTGGACACCAACACAAACAGCATTGCCATATTGCTCTACCAATTTAATGGAATGGACCTATGCAGTTAAAATTCCCGATAACGTAGATGCTACAAAGGTAAGAATGCGTGTTACAGGTTCTTATTATTACCCTTATGCTGATAACGCAGTTTATGATTATGGATGGGCTAAGTTTTATAATGCAGGCCAAAATCCATGTTTGAATGCTTATGCATACGATTATTATACTTATGGATATAGTTATGTTTACGCTTTTGGCGAAACAGAAGATTATACATTAGAGTTCCAGTTACCTTTGAAAAGTGTATTCCCAAGTGACTTGCCTCCAAACGATATTTTATATGCCGGAGAGGTTTATAATGGAACTACACGAACTATGTACGACGAAGCCGGCGATCCATACCAATGGTTCTTCGAAAAACCATTTATTGAATTTAAAGCTGCTCAAGCAAGTGGTTCCTCATTCAAATATGAAATAAAAGGCCCTATGCCTTCGATGGCAACTGTTTATCAAGGATTAGATGATAATGGTAATGCTTATATTGATTTATCCGGAAAAACAAAAGTCGTTATAAATAAATCAACAGGTATTTATTCATCAGGTGGCAACGGTAACCTAAAAATATCTTCCGGTGGTGAATATCAGCTTTGGATTACTTTACGCAAACCAAATGGACAAGAAAAAGTAATTATCAAGAAATTTACTGCTTCTTGGTTAAACGATTTGTCTGTTGCAACTATCTTATCTCCTGTTCAAAGTGGAGCACCAAGATTCTTTAAATATCCACCAGAAATTCCAATTCCTATCCAAGCTCAATTCCAAAATGTTGGTCTAAAGAAAATTACCAAGTTCAAAGCAATTGCAAATATTTATGGTGCAGACGGTAGTCTTACATGGACACGTACTGTTCAATTTGATTCCGACAAACCAGAATGGAACATCTTATATCCAAAAGATCGTGTAACAATAGAATTTCCAACATTTATTTCGATGAATGTAGATAACTTCAGATTGGAAGTTGTTGCACAGTTGGAAAGTGGAACCGATTTGGAAGAATACAATGATATATATCCAAGACCAGATGCCGATCCATATCTATTCCAAGTACAAGCAGAAATTGAAATTGGTGCTATAAGCATTATAAATCCAGTTCCTGGTTCTTCTATTTATGCCGGAAAAGCTATTCGCCCAGCAGGTATGGTCGAAAACTTTGGCGTGGGTGATGTATCCAATGTTCAATGCTCATTTGTAATGAAACACATCCAATCCGGAAAGATTTATACATTGACCGGAATAATGCCAGATGTACCATCGGGAGCGTATAATAAGAAGATTATGGAATTTGATGGATTCATCTTTACCGAAGCTGGTGATTATGAAGCAACATTTACTGTAACTGCACAGGGTGACTTTATTCCAACTAATAATAGTGTTACCAAAACATTCAAAGTAATTACAGGAATTCAAAATGTTGTTAAAGTAGGTCAAGGTCAGTCTATTCCTAGCTTAGAAGTATTAACCAATGACTTATACACCAAAGGTGTTGGTGGTAATGCTACTATCGAATTAACAGATTCTGAATACCACATGTATTCACCAACTGTAAATGCCCCAGCATGGGATTTAAGTTCTATGATTAATGGTTTGGGTTACGATCCAGTAACAAAAACTACTCGTAAATTAGTTTTCAAACCAAGTGCACAAAAAGCAACACAAAAAGGTAGTATCACAATTCACTTATGGTCATTAAGTGGAAAAGGTATTTATTTTGGTCAAAACAGAACTCCTTCGAATGTTAATGCACCAGTTTATACTGCACCAACTTATGCAATACAAAAGCAATATATGAACACTCCTGGATTTATCGAATTTGATGGTGGTTCTAACCGTTCAATCAGAGTTGTATTGCACTCACTATCCTCAAACCAAGGACAAGCATTCTTCTTAGGACGTGGCTCGCATGATATTACAATCAAGAATATTATTATTGAAAATGCTTCTCCAAAGATTGCCGACAAATATGAATTACCAAGAATGAGATGGACACCTGCAGACGGTTTCCGATATACAGCTGACTCAATTCCAACTGCAGATAAAATTTATGGTTTCTCAGCAGGTATTGCAAACCGCGGAACTCTAACTAACGATATCTTTGAAACTACAGTATTAAGAGTAGATACAGTACAAAATTCCAACAATAAATTCATTGGAAACGAAATTTCTGGCTTCGGCTATGGTATTGCAACAATGGGTATAGGTCCATTAATCAACCCTGCAGCATTGAAATATGTTCGTTATTACAACTTAAACAACGAAATTGCTAACAATATTATTTGGGATGTTGAACGTGCAGGTATATTCTTAGGTTTCGAAGAAAATACAAAAGTAACTGGCAACAGAATATATAATGTTAAATCAACAGTAACTGAAGATTCTTATGGTATTGAAGCTGGTGCTTATCCAACCAACTTCGGAGCCGGCTTTAACAACGTAAATCTAAACATAATTGGAAATGAAATCAGTGGATTGGCTGATAGCCGTGAAGTTGCTGGTATTCGTTTATTCCAAAATATTCAACAATTCCCTGCTCCTTTGGGTGGTTATATGGACTTCCCAGATGTAGCCGACAACTTCAAAGTATTCAATAATATTATTTGGGGAATTAAAAATACAAATACGACAGGTTCCCGTTATGGCGTATTAGTAATGAACGATAGAACCGGTAGCGTGTTCACTCCAAAAAATCCAAGAACATTTGGCAAGAAATTATTATTTGCAAATAACACTGTAATCCTTCCAGATGATGGTATTGTGAATGTTGGCAACCAAGCAGGATTTGCTTCTATGCACTTCTCAGAAGTAAAAGTTTACAATAATGCATTTGCTATTTTAGACAACGGTATTAATAATGCCAACAGTTTATTCGATGCAGCTGTTGTTTACGAAGGATTGTTCCCATCAGCAAATACTTTTGTATCTGACAACAACGCATTCTACTTGGGTAATAACGATAACTTATCTCATTTCCGTTTCTATCAAATAGATGATGCATCCAATGTTATAGAACCAGGTTATAACAATGAATTCAAGAGCTTATTGCAATGGCAAATGTACACAAAGAATGATTTCAACTCAGTTACTGGTTGGAACTTTACCAACGACTTTGTAACTAACGTTGATTTGCCACAATACTTGAGAGTAAAACAATTCCCAGCACCAACTGGTTCGGTATTGAACAATCGCGGTATTAGACTAACAAATGAGTATACAACTGATTTAGCAGGTAAAACACGCGGAGAAGGTGGCTATCCATACGATATCGGTGCTATCGAATTCGACGGATTGATGTTCGTTCGCGATATTGAACCATTATTTATCGTTAGTCCAGGTAACTATCGCCAAACAGCCCCAAGATTGTTCAGCGAAGCAGAATATTATATGACTACTGCACCAGTTGATGTAACGGTTAGAATACACAACCCAGGTTCGATGGTTGCTGTTAATATTCCTGTTACTGTTACAGTAGAAATGCAAAATCCTGATGGTTCTTATGGTATAGCACATCAATCTGTATCGAATATCGTAAGAATGGATCCATTTACTTTCCAAAACTTGTCATTCAATTTAGCTGATGGTCAAGGTAACGATTTCGTTCCAAAAACATACTATGAATTAGCAAAAGAAGGTGTTAACTTCATATTACCAGATCACTTTGCACCAATGAAAGAAAACATAACCCCAGTATATAAAATTACTGTAAAATCCGAAAACGACTTAAACAACCCAAATAATACAGTTGTTAAGTATGTTCGATTCTACGTTCAAAAATCTGGCTACGAAATGATGGTAAATGCGAACACCGATCTTACAACA
>CAYOPF010000069.1:0-15457 GCA_964405755.1 uncultured Chloroherpeton sp. | reverse complement strand
GTTGAATGGGTAAGCGAAACAATGTAATTATTCTCTTTAGTTTCTAATAGTTTATCTCCTATTGCAATGCCTGGCGTAACAACTTCGGTGACTCCACGTCGGACGATGCCTTTTGCCATTTTAGGGTCTTCTAATTGGTCGCAAACAGCCACCCGATAACCTGCTCGAACTAATTTTGGGAGATAATTATCAAGTTGGTGCCATGGGAATCCAGCCAGAGGTACTTCACCTGCAGCACCATTGTTACGTTTGGTTAGAGTAATACCGCAAATTTTCGAGGTGATAATGGCATCTTCGTTAAATGTTTCGAAAAAATCACCTAATCTGAATAATAGTACACTATCAGGATATTTGGATTTTATCTGGTTGTATTGCCTGGTAAGCGGAGTATCCTTGTCCTTCATCATTCGTCTGCCTTGGGTATTGCCACAGAATTCATTCTACCAATTATCCAGTTTGCACGTTTTCTTATGTATGGAGTTGGATTGCCCGCATCCCACCGACGAGGATTAGGTACGACTGAGGCTAACAAAGCAATCTCGTAAGTGCTTAATTCTTTTGTTGACTTCCCAAAATAATATTCTGCGGCAGCTTCCACGCCATAAATTCCGTAACCCCATTCGATAACATTGACATACATTTCCAAAATCCTTTTTTTACCCCAAACTGCTTCAATCAAAACTGTAAAGTAAGCTTCCAATCCTTTTCTTAGATAATTTCGGCCATGCCATAAAAATACATTTTTTGCTGTTTGCATCGTAATAGTGCTTGCACCACGTTTTTTCTTTCCTTTCATTCTTTCGTTATAGCGTTGGGCAGCTTCGATTGCCTTCCAATCGAAACCTTTATGTTGCGTAAAACGGGCGTCTTCGGCGGCAACCAATGCTTTGAATACTTTTCGGTTAATTTCCTCGTAACTTGTCCAATTCTTTTTTAATCTAATTTCGTCGCCCGATAGTGCATATTCTATTGTTCGTAATATCATTAAAGGTGTGATTGGAGGACTGATAACCGTATAAATCGCAACGATTAAAATCGACGATAAAAATATAGCGAATGATACTTTTAATATTACTAGAAATAATTTTTTGAACATCAAAAAATTGCCATAATGTGATAAACTACAAAATTACATAAAGTAATTATTAGAATAATTATTTTAACAGATTTTGAATATTAGTATGAAATGCAAGAAATAACAAAGGATGATTATTTGTTACATAGTAATCATTCACATTCTTGAAAAAATTATACTTGAATAACAACCAGATTATAAAGATAATTTCTTACTTTATTCGGTTCTGTCATTATTTTTCATTAATTTTGCAAGTTGAATAAATCCATATTTTTAGGTGCAAATATGTACGAAAAAGTAAAACAAACTGATAGTCAACTTTTTGAAGCATTAATGCTTGAATACAGCCGACAAAACGAAAAAATTGAATTAATTGCAAGTGAAAATTTTGTTTCCCAATCGGTGATGGAAGCACAAGGTTCTGTTCTGACAAATAAGTATGCCGAGGGGTACCCCGGAAAGCGTTACTATGGTGGATGCGAGTATGTGGATATTGCCGAGAATATTGCTCGCGACCGATTGAAACAACTTTTTGGTGCTGAATATGTGAATGTGCAACCTCACAGCGGTAGTAACGCAAATTTAGCAGTATATATGACATTCCTAAAGCCCGGTGATACTGTGTTGGGTTTGAGTTTAGCTCACGGTGGCCACCTTACGCATGGTTCACCAGTGAATTTCTCTGGAATGATTTATAATTTTATACCATACACTTTAAATCCCGAAACAGGTTATATCGACTACGATTTAGCAGAAAAATTAGCTCTCGAACACAAACCCAAAATGATTACAGTTGGAGCATCTGCTTATCCACGCGACATCGACTTTGCCCGATTCCGCGAAATTGCCGACAAGGTCGGAGCATATTTGTTTGCAGATATTGCCCATCCAGCTGGATTAATAGCCAAAGGAAAATTAACCAATCCATTGCCATATTGTGATATTGTTGCAAGTACAACTCACAAAACATTACGCGGACCGCGTGGTGGTATCATAATGATTGGTAAAGACAAGGAAAATCCATTTGGTTTGGTTATGCAGAAAAGCGGAAGAGTGAAAATGATGAGCGAAGTTGTCGATTCGATGGTTATGCCTGGAGTGCAAGGTGGTCCGTTAATGCATGTTATTGCAGCAAAGGCTGTTGCATTCGGTGAGGCTTTAACTGAGAAATTCGAAGAATACATAGAGCAAGTTATGAAAAATGCTAAAGCCTTGGCACAAGCTCTAACCGATAAAGATTACCATTTGGTAAGTGGTGGGACAGATAATCACTTGATGTTAATTGACTTACGAAATAAAAACCTTACCGGCAAGGATGCAGAAATTGCATTAGACGAAGCTGGAATTACAGTTAATAAAAATGCTGTTCCTAACGACGACAAGCCACCATTGGTTACATCTGGAATTAGAGTTGGTACGCCAGCAATGACCACTCGAGGCCTGAAAGAAAGCGATATGAAGATTGTTGCAGAATTTATCGACAAAGTAATCAATAATTACAAAGACACCGATAAATTGCACCAAATTAAAAATGAAGTAAAAGAATTTACAAGCAAATATCCATTATTTGCATGGTAATTAAATTGAATTAAACTTGAACAATAAAGAAAAGAAAAAGAGGGGGTCCAAGTTTCTATCCATCGTTCGATGGTCGATTCTTGGACTTTTCTTATTTATAATCTTTATCGTTTTTTCTTTATTTGTTATTAACAACACTCCATTTTTACGGAAAAACATTATACAAGCATTATTACCAATAGTTAATAATTCGCTGATAGCTAAAATTAAGATTGAGGACTTGAAATTTAAAAGTTTTAATTCAATAATTATACGTAAATTCCGGTTAATTACTGATGGCGATACCCTTGCTCAGTTTACAGAGTTAGACCTAAAAATCAAGCTATCTGAATTATTGGACAATAAAATAGTAATCCGTAATATATCAATCAAAAGTCCAATTATAAAGTTATTGAGAAACCCAAAAGATTCTGTTTGGAATTACGAACGCATCGCAGAACCCTCATCCGAAGAATCCGAACCGGGCAAATCCCCTATTATTAACATTCGCAACCTTTTCTTGGCAAATGGTAAATTCGTTTTCAACGATCCATTCTACAAAGATTCAAGTTTGGCTTTTAACCCAATGAATATTGTATTGCAGAACTTAAATCTTCATCTCAAAACAGATTTAGATTTCGATAACAGTAACATTTATGCACGATTGCACAAACTATCATTTTTCGAAGAAAACACTCAGTCAAAAATTGATTCTCTGAAATTAGCAGCAAATATTTCCAAGAACTTTACTAAAATTGATTACATGGAACTAAATTCTAATAATTCTCAAATTAAAATATTTGCAGAATTAATAAATTTCAATCCACTGAACAATCAAAAATATAATGATATTGAACAAGCAAAAATATCCTCGAGAATACAATTAAAAGAAGTAAGCACCGAATTGCCTCTTAAATTCCTCTATTTGCCATTTAAGAAAAATCAATTCGTGGATGCTCAAATATCGCTAAATGGAAGAATTAACAAAATTGATGCAGATTTGCATTATGTTCAATACCGAAATACTGAAATAATGGGAAAAGCAAGCGTTTGGTTCGACAATGATTATAACGTCAATTATTCAGCTAATATCTATAATTCTATTGTTTATCAGCAAGATGTTAGCGAATTTTTAAACATTGATTTATCGGCAGTTCCAAAATATGAAGTTGCAAAAATTGATAAAATAGAAGCAACAGGCACCGATAAATATGTGGAAGCATCTGGAAAATTGACCTCTAATGCCGGTAGTTTAGAGATGCAATCCAAAGTAACTTTTTTCCCGCATATTGAGTACTCCTTGACATCAAAACTTAACAACGTAGATTTAGGTAAGTTGTTCGATAACAAAGAATTACAATCCAATTTAAATGGATTTGTAGAAATATCGGGAAGTGGGGAAGATTTTAATAATAATTTATTGGTCAATTCCTTTGCAAACATTACTAATAGTACTTTCAGAAATATTGCTATCAACGAATCAGAAATCAATATAACTCTGGATAGAGGCTTGATAAACTTCGAGAAAATCAACATCAGGTTCCCGAGCATAGTGGATACAGTGATTGGTTTTGTTTATCCCAGCTCAATGAATTTGGAAGGAAAAATTGATTTTCACGACTTCAACAATCCAAATTACGACATTGATTTCTCTTTGCAAAATGTAAATATTTCGAATATTGCATCGAATAAGGTATTACCCACCAATATTACTTTCAATTCAAACATTACCGGTCAATCATTCGATATCGAAAAGATGCAATTAGCCACTATGTTTAATCTGGAAGAGATCACTTTTTCGGATATTACTTTCTTGCCATTCGATTTACAATTTTCAATAAAAGAGCTAGAGAACGAAAATAAGAGCATATCTCTTTATTTTATGCAAGATACAATCACAATAAGTGGCAAGTTCAGCATTAATGAACTTAGCAGTAAATTGCCCAAATTAATTGATTATTCTACATTATATTTCCAAAGCCGTTATGATGAATTTTTTCTAAAAAAAGCAGATTCATTGGTATCCAATGAATTACAAAAAATGTCTAAAACAGTAAATTTGCCTGAAGTAGATGTAACATTACAGTTTAAATTCAACAACTTTTTCTTTCTAAATAGTTTTTTAAAGGACATTAATTTTACTTCGTCAATGGATTGGAACGGAAATATCCGAAGCTCGTCCGATAATACTTTTATTGATTTTTCGCACAGCAGAATTGGAAAAACTAAGATTTCAAAAACTGGACTTGACTTGGAACTCGACGAATTTTTTGCTAACTTTTCGTTAAATATCACCAAAAGCGATACAACATTAAGTTTGTCTTTTGGGAATTTAAATATCGAGGATCTGGAGAAAATAGCTTTTAATAAAATTGCAATTACTCAACCTAAATTCAATTTTCTTGCATTGGATAATAAATTTACTGCCGAATTTGGTTTGAAGTACGATACTTTGCTTACAACTTTTATCAAAATTGATGGAGAGATACTTACTGAATCAATAATTTTCACGTTACCTAAACTCGAGCTAAGATTATTCGATAACATTGTATCTTTTAGGAATAATAACGTACCACAAATTGGATTGGATACTGATGGAATTAGTATAGATAATCTGGACTTAGTTGGTAAAAATAAAGAATTAATATTCATTGATGCGAATTTGGATAAAAACATATTTTCGAATACAAAAATCAGATTCGAGAATTTTAAATTTTCAAATTACACTCAACTGTTCAAACAATTTCAAATCGAAGAATTGCAAAAATCTCAATTCAACCTTAGTTATCTGGAATTCAATGCAAACGGAAGCATAGAAAATCCAACATATAACATAGATTTACTGATAGATACTGCTAGGGTAATGGGCACTGATTTTGGAAGAATTATGTCCAATATCTCATACCTTGATTCCAATATAACCGGACGAGTGGAATTGAAGGAGAAAGCAACGAAATTAATTTCCCCACTTGTGTTTAAAATAATATCTTTTCCATACAATTTATCTTTAACAGATAGGTTCGGTACTTTTTCGGGAAGCTACTTGGCCAGACTTGAACTCGATACATTCCGTCTTGGTGTTATCGACTCATTTTTGCCAATTGTCCGTAATTTGCAAGGCACAGCTATTGGTCATGTGGATATAGTCGGCACCGATTTCGAAAATTATAATTTAAATGGTAAATTGCAAACCAATAATACAAGCTTTGTTTTTGAAATGAATAACTTACCCTATACTTTATCCACAAATATAAGTTTGAAAGATAATATTATCCGTTTCGACACATTAAAACTAAAAAATTACGGACTGCCTTCGTTAGCCGAAATGACTGGATGGATGAAAATTGAAGGCAATCAATTGGCATATATGGATTTGAAAGCAACTGCATCAAATTTTTTAATTCTCGATGATGTTTCCAAGAAAAAGATACCTCAGTTTTATGGAAAACTATCTGTAAATACCAAAAACGAAGGACTTTTGATTAAGGGAAATCCTAATAATTTGAGTATTTCTGGTGATGCTCAAATCAATCCATCCAATTTAGTGATTGCAAACCTGGACCAAATTCAGCAAACTACAAAAACCAATTTTGAGTATAAAACAATTGGAGATAAAACAGTTGTAACTATCAATACTGCGTCGGATACTACCAAAAAGCAAAAAGAATCGAAACCGTCAAGTCCAGCTCAGATACCCAATGTGGAAATGAATGTATATATACCAAAAACCGTCGATTTAACTATCGATTTAGGACCAATTGGCGAGGTCGTTGCCGTTTTGGGTAGCTCCGACCCAACCGTGCCATTGGTTTATGTAATGGACAAGGACAATCCAATGGGACAATTGTATGGCGAATTGGTTATCAAGGACGGCTCTACTTTGAACTCCTACAAACGAATGAAAGCAAGGGGTACAATTTCGTTTCAATCGCGTGATATTACCAACCCATTTATCGACATTACAGGAGAATATAACGGCAAAATCGATGATCAGAGCAATCCTATCCGCTATTCGATTTTAATTTATATAACTGGAACTGCCCAGCAACCGAAAGTGAGATTCGATTACACAATTAATGGAGTATCGCCGCAAGCAGAACAAAAGAAAATCGAAGAAAATGCTCTTTATCTTCTGCTTTTTGGACAATTGCCAGGTTCGGGCGATGCAATGCTGGATCCAAATGTTGTCAATAAATTGAGTAGTGCTGGCATATCATCGGTTGCGTCGCGATCTATATCGGATTTATTGTTGCGGACAGGGGTAATCGAAAGTGCAGACTTCCAGATTGATAGTCAGGATTTCGAAAAAACTAAAATTAATTTCAAAGGTAAGTTATATGGTTCGCTAAATTGGTCCTTGGGAGGAAGTATTGCCGACCTGACAAAGAATAATCAAATTACAATCGAAATGCCTATATCTACCGATAGCAAACTGTTTAATCAGATAATTTGGATGCTATCTTATTCCACAAATTTGAATTCTACTGTATTCGATCCCGACGAGAAAAACTGGGAAATGAAATTAAAATTTGGTGGAAGTTGGTAATATCTAAAGAAAATTTCTTAATTTCCGATAATTAGATTATAAATATGGCAAAGAACAAAAAAAATATCGTAACAAACAGTATTAGTTTAAAAAGCAAGGTAAATGTGGATTCCTATTATAAGGAATTAGCCGAGATGGATTTGCTTTGGGATTATGTGAAAACTTATTTGCCAGAGAAATTTTCGACCGATGACCAGTTCCGTAAGGAAATATTCCAGATTATGTACGACAACGCTACCAAAATATCCCCAGAATTAGAAGTATTCTTACTCGAAAAATTAATACATAGTTTAAGTTACTTCAACGAAATGCTTGCCGAATGGAACCACCAAAGTCGATAAGTTACGAGGTGTTTGAATTATTCAATCGCATTATCGATCAATCCAATCGTATCGACAGAGTTTTACGCTCGCTAGAAGATAAAAACAGAAGACACGAAGAAGTGGTTTTCCAGTTCGAAACATTCTCTTCGAACCTAAAAAATCAATTGTCATCTTATGTAGAAAATTCTCACTTTCAAATCGAAAAGTCGCTCAATCTTTACAAAATGGAGCACGAAAGAGTAGTAAACTTTTTTAACGAGAATGAAAAAACTAAGGAACTATATCACGAAGCTCAAAAATTGCATCATGAATTGGTTAATTTTAAATTAAGTTACGAAAGTTTAACCTCCCAGTTTGCCGAAGCTTACCAGAAGTTCCAGACTTTGTTGGAAAATCTTACCGAAAAAGCAAACAGACACATCGAAAAAACATCTCAAGAATTGAAGGACAAAATTGATTCGGAAATTCAAAAGAAGGTGGACCGCGACCTAAAAAACATAGAAATAAACATTCTGCTCAAAAATAAACTCCTGGAAGGCAAAGTCTCCGACTTGAATAATTCTGTAAATACTTTGTATTCAATATTTCAGTTACCAGAATTTCAAGCACTTTTTAATGATAGAGCTTCTAACGATTCAACGCCAGAAGAAACTGTCGATTTAGCACCATGGCAAGAAGCAAAAAAATTGGATAAGCTTGGCCAGAAGCAACAAAATTTAACTTCGGAAATCGAACTAAGATTGGAACAAATCACCGAAGCTTTCAAAGACTTCGAAACACGCCTGAATAAAGATAAAAAGGAAATCAACAAGATTTACGATAGCTTGCTCGAATTCAACAAAGATGATTACAAGAAAGTGAGCAGCAAGGTACACGACCTATATTTTGAAATAGAGAAATTAGATAGAGATTTAGCTAAAAGCCGCACACAAACGATTATCGCAATAGTCATATCCGCGTCTGCCGTTGTAATAGCAGTTTCGGTAAGCCTGTTAAATTAATCATAAAATAATCTAACATTTTTTTTTAAATTTGTAATATTGATAATTGTAATAGTTTATGATGCCAGATTACCAATCATTAATGTTGCCTTTGCTTAAAATTCTTTCTGACGGCAAGGAACATAAATATAGGGATTTAATAGAAAATTTAGCTTATGAATTCGGACTTTCTGATCAAGAGCGGAAAGAACTTCTTTCAAGTGGTTCACAAGCTATTTTCGACAATCGAGTAGGTTGGGCGAAAGTATACTTGAAAAAAGCTGGATTACTCGACTCACCTAAAAGAGCTATTTGTGTAATAACTGAATTAGGAAAGCAAATTATTGAGAAAAATCCTGAAAGAATAAATGCAAAGTTTTTACGCCAATTTCCTTCATTCTTGGAATTTCAAAATCTATCTAAAAATGATAATGAAACCTATGAGGAGGTTAATTCAGAAGAATTGCATGATCAGACACCTGAAGAGAATCTAGATAAAGCATATCATAATATTAGGAAAACATTAGCTGTTGAATTAATTAACAAAGTAATAGAACTTTCGCCTTCTTTTTTTGAAAGACTTGTTGTTGAATTGTTAGTTAAAATGGGTTATGGTGGTTCGATGAAAGATGCAGGTAAAGCTATTGGAAAAAGTGGGGATGAAGGTATTGATGGTACAATCAAGGAAGATAAACTTGGTTTGGATATTATCTATGTTCAAGCTAAAAGATGGAAACCTGGGAATATAGTTGGTCGTCCGGATATTCAAAAATTTGTTGGTGCTCTTGCTGGTCAAGGTGCAAAAAAGGGTATATTTTTAACAACTTCGAATTTCACTAAAGAAGCATTAGATTATTCACCAAAAAATGAGACAAAGATTGTTCTTATTGATGGCGAGAAACTTGCTCAATTGATGATTGACTATAGTATTGGATGTACTACCCAGCAAATATACGAATTAAAGAAAATTGATAATGATTATTTTGGTGAAGAATAATTCCATTTTCCCATTTAATACGCTAAAAACAAGAATATAAAAGCAAATATTAGTAAAATGTAATTTACTTTATCGAACATTATGATATCGAATGGGTTGTCGTTTTCTAATTTTCTATTGATATTTAACCATAATCTTAAATAAAAGAAAATGATGAGTGGGGCTATGTAAATTAGATAAACGGGTTCGGAATAAAGAAGATTTACTTTTTCGCTTTGTGTGTAGAATAAATAAATAACCGAAGATAATAAACTTAAAGTAATTCCAAATACCATAAGTATGCTTTTATCTTTCGAGGAATATCCACGAACAGAAATAGTTTCGTCGTTGATAAGTACGATTTCGTTGTAACGCTTAAGTATAGCTAAACTTATGAAAGTAAAAATCGAAAACATCACCAACCACTCCGAGATCATAGTCCCCGAAACAAATCCACCTGCATAAATCCTTATAATATAGAATAATGATAATACAACTATATCGATTATTGGCAATTTTTTGAATGTTCTTGAATAAAAATAATTAAATATTAAATAACAAATTGATAAAATAGAAAAGGAAAGATTATTCACTACTATGTTCAACACAAGCGAAAGAAAAAGAAGTCCAAACGAAAGGTATAATCCAGTGGTTAGGTGCAACTCGCCCCCAGCTAATGGTCGATTTTTCTTGATGGGATGATTGCGATCGCTCTCCAAATCGTTTAAATCATTCAGGAGATAAACGGCAGAACACAATAAAGAAAAGGCAAAGAATGCAACTACCAAGTCCAAATATGTCGAAGCCGACGACTGATGGGCAAGTAGTGCTGGGACGAACAAAAGAAAATTCTTAATCCATTGTTGAATTCTAATCGACTTGATTGCTAAAATCAACTTGTTAATTTTCGGAGTTGTAACTATTTGTGTTGAGGTTATTTTAGAAACACGTTCAACCAAATC
Source organism: uncultured Chloroherpeton sp. (assembly GCA_964405755.1). GTDB lineage: Bacteria > Bacteroidota > Ignavibacteria > Kapaibacteriales > UBA2268 > GWF2-33-9. The sequence continues at coordinate 5,038 of CAYOPF010000069.1, read as the reverse complement.
GTTAGAAGGATTTACTAAATATGCTATTCTGGAGTGCTTCCATACTTCAATGTCGATATACGAATCGCCAACATAATCGAAATTCTTATCGCCAAATTTTTCGACCAATACTTTTGCCTTATTTTTACCACGCAAATTAAAATCAATTGTTGTAGCCAAAACCTCATCGAATAAATTCACTGATTTTGCAATTTGGGTTGCATTTTCCAAAAATGAAGCAGTAGCCAAAACTACTTTTCGGTTATTTGCCTTTGCATCTTTAATTAACGAAATTACTTCATTTTTCAAAGGTAGGTTTTCGGCATTCAGATTTGTCCGTCGATATACTTCGAACTTAAGTTTAGCAAAACCTTGGAAAAACCAAATCAATACGAAGAAAAAATTTAGTGGGTTAACTCGAACAAAGTCGATAACTTGCTCCATCAAAATATCGGTTTTTATCAAAGTCCCGTCTAAATCAACTACAAGAGGTAGGCTATTTTGATTAATCATAATCATATGTTGGTAAGGAGAAAGTGATTTTGGTGCCTAAGTTTGGTATTCCTTCAATGTGTAACTTGCCGTTATTACGGGTAATATATTCCTTAATTAAGAGCAACCCCAATCCTGAACCTCGTTCACCGGATGTCCCAGGCTTGGATTTCACAATTTGCGATCTAAAAAGTTCACTAATAGTTTCCTGCGAAATCGGTTCCCCAGGATTAGTAAAACTAATTTTTACCTCATCTGAAGAATCAGAAGAATCTATAGTTATCGTACTATCCTTTGGCGAAAATTTGACTGCATTGGATAGTAAATTTCTCAATATGGTCTGTAGCATATTACGTTCGCATTTCACCAATTTATTAGCAGTCAGCTTGGAATTTATTTTTTGTCCTTTGTTTTCGATATTCAACTTCAATAAATTAATTGTTTTCTGGATCTCAATATTAATATCTAAATTCATTTGAAAAATATCGCCAGTATTGCTTTTCAACGTGGACCATTCCAGCAAATTTTCGAGAAGTTGACGGAAATTCTGAGTAGTTTCCAGCAAAACAGAAGAAATTTGCTTGACGTCGTCTTGACTAAGCGAATGGGACTGATTGAAAAGTATTTCCAAAAATGGAAGAATGCCACTAACAGGATTGCGTAAATCATGGGCAATTACTTTGAGGAAGACATCTTTTTCCAGTAAAGTATTTTCAAGTTCATCCTTCATTTTTTCGAGCTGAAGAGAGCGATCGGTATTTATTTTAATGTGGTTTTTAAGTTCTTTGTTTTTTTCTTCAAGATTGTGGATAAGTTCAATTCTGTTTTTATTATTTTCAATACTTTCTGTAATATCGTCCAAAACACCAATAAGTATTGAGGGCATACCATATTGGTCGAAAATGGGAATTTTCCTTGTATGTGCGTACTTTATTCCAGTAGGAGTTTCAATTTCCTCGAGAGGTACATCAACTATATCTTTTTGCAAAAACACATATTCATCTGTTTTCCTATAATAAAATGCTGTCTTATCTTCAAATAAATCAAAGTCGGTTTTATCCAAAATATCGTTGCGATTAATTCCGAAGATGTTCTCTGCAAATTTATTCCAAAAAATAAATCTAAATTGATCTTTTGCATTTTTTGCAAATACAGCAATAGGCAAATTATCCAAGAGGATAAATAAATCGTCAGGAGTTAAATTTGTTATAATGTTTTCTTTATTTTTCAAAATAATCCATCGTATTAAGTTTATGGAACTTTATTCAAAATTAATAACTTTTGATTAATTTTGTATTTAGACAAATAATACAAAGTCAAAATTTGTGCCAAATTCGCTAAAAAATATTGAAATAAGTAGATCAAAATCAAAGTACAATTTACTTATTCTTTCATTACCCAAAAACCGATCAAGCAAAATAACAAATTTTAAACACTACATTACCGACGCTCCAATATAATTCCTCCAAGTTTATCAAGCAAAAACAAATAAATTATTTATAAATTATTAAGGAGTAAAAAAAATGAAAAGAGACTTCCTATCAGTAAGGGATTTTACAAAAGAAGAGATTTTAGAATCGTTCGAAGTAGCTCGCGAAATGAAAAAAGATCGATCAAAATATTCTGATTCATTGAAAGGTCAGACATTGGCTTTAATTTTCGAAAAACCATCGTTACGCACAAGAACCACCTTTGATGTTGGTATTCAGCAATTAGGCGGTTATTCATTGTACTTATCGCCAAATGAGATTAGTTTAGGAAAAAGAGAATCCGTTTATGATGTTGCCAAAAATTTGGAAAGAATGGTCCAAGGCATAATGATTAGAACATTTGCACACGAAATTGTTGTAGATATGGCAAAACATGCAAGAATACCCATCATCAATGGTTTGACTGATTTGTTGCACCCTTGCCAGGCTATGGCCGATTATTTAACAATATTGGAACATAAGGGTAAATTGGATAACTCATTAAAGGTTGTTTTTGTAGGTGATGGCAACAATGTTGCTCATTCACTAATGTATGCAGGAGCACGCTTGGGTGTGAATGTTACAGTCTCCACTCCTCGTGGCTTCGAACCAAACGTAATTGTATGGAAAAACGCAGTTGAGGATGCTCTACTCAAAGGTGCAAAAGTAGAAATAATCAACGATCCAATCGAAGCAGTAAAAGATGCAGATGTAATTTACACCGATGTTTGGGCTTCGATGGGGCAAGAAAGCGAAACAGAAAAACGCAAGCAAATTTTCCGTCCTTATCAAGTTAATTCTAAACTAATGAGTTATGCAAAATCTGATGCATTATTTATGCACTGTTTGCCAGCTCACCGTGGCGACGAAGTAACAGACGAAGTAATAGATTCACCTCAATCTGTAGTATTCGACGAAGCAGAAAATCGTTTGCATGCACAAAAAGCAATTATGTATAAATTGATGAAATAGGTCTTTTATGTCCAAAACAGCGTTAATTGCAGTTGGTGGTAATTCATTAATCCGTGCTGGTCAACGAGGAACAATCGAAGAACAGTACGAAAATGCATTAGCTACTGCTCGTGCGATAGCCAGAATGATTAAAGATGGTTGGGAAGTCGTTGTTACTCACGGAAACGGTCCGCAAGCAGGTGCTGCTTTGATTCGTTCCGAGCGTGGATCTAACGAAGTATATACCCACACTTTGGATATGTGTGTTGCCACAACACAAAGCGAAATTGGATATATTCTTCAGAGAGCATTTATCCAGGCATTCAACGAAATGGGTCTTAAGCGTGAAGTTTTGACTGTACCAACTATGGTGGTTGTCGATCCAAGCGATCCTGCATTCAAAAAGCCATCGAAACCTATTGGACCGTTTTATACTCGCGAAATTGCCATGAACAAAAAGGATGATTTGGGATGGGATGTAGTTGAGGATGCTGCCCGTGGTTGGCGTCGTGTTGTGGCATCTCCCGAACCAGTAGAAATCGTGGAATTGGATATAATTAAGCGGGTTATCGATTTAGAGATTATTGCAATTGCACTTGGAGGAGGAGGAATACCTGTTCTTCGGCAAAATGATGGCAATTTTGTAGGTAGCGAAGCAGTAATCGACAAGGACCGTTCCTCGGCTCTACTAGCAAATGGATTGGATGTAGATTTGTTTATTATAAGCACTGATGCCGACAAAGTGTATCTGAATTTTAAGAAATCTAATCAGCAAGGTTTGGATGTAGTTACACTTGAAGAAATCGAAAAATACTACAACGAAGGACATTTTCCACCAGGCAATATGGGACCAAAAGTTGAAGCAGTTATGCGATATCTCCAAAAAGGCGGCAAAAAGGCAATAATCACTACATTCAATTATATACCCGATGCATTGGAAGGTCGTGCTGGTACAACAATTATTCCAAATAAAGAAAAATGAGGATAAAATGAATATAAAACACATTATCGAATCCCAACAATTCAAGGTTCCTAGAATCTTGGAATTATTTGAACGAACAAGTGTTATGAAGAAAATTGTTGCGCGCGGAGGTACGCTGGATTATCAAAATAAAATACTTGCAACTTTGTTCTATTCGCCTTCCACAAGAACGCGTTTTTCGTTCGAGTCTGCAATGTATCGATTGGGTGGCAAAGTGCTATCAACCGAAAATGCACGCGAGTTTTCTTCAGAAATAAAAGATGAGAAACTGGAAGATACAATCCGAATCATAAACAACTACTGCGACGCAATAGTATTGCGACACCACGAAACAGGTGGTGCAAAACGTGCAGCAGCAGTTTCGCAAGTTCCAATTATAAATGCTGGCGATGGTAGCGGTGGCCAACACCCAACCCAAGCCCTTTTGGATTTATATACAATTCACCAGGAATGCCACACAATCGATGGCCTGTCGGTTGCGTTCATAGGTGCATTGGACAATGGAAGAACTGCACGCTCTTTGGCCTACCTTCTAAGTAAATTCGACAGAGTGAAGCTCTACTTTATAGCACCAAGCGAGCTGCAGATGAAGCAAGACATCCTGGATCATTTGGACGAACATGAAATCAACTATGAGCTGACCAATACAACAAAGAACATTATCGAAAAAGTTGACATTTTGTATGTTACTCGCATCGATCGAGAAAGACTGCAAAAGAAAAATGTCAACTTAGAAGAATACAACATTACACCCTCAATACTGAAACGATTGAAGAAAAATGCCCGAATATTGCATCCATTGCCACGCTCAGTCGAGATTTCGCACGAAGTGGATACCGATCCCCGTGCTGCCTATTTCCGACAAGCAGAAAATGGACTTTATTTGCGAATGGCTCTATTAGGTATGTTGTTTGATGGGGAGTAAAAAAACTGTAATAACAAAAAAATATTTTTGAAAATAAATTAATAGAATTATGAAAACACAAGAATTTATTGAAATTGAAAACAAATTGGGTGCACATAACTATCACCCACTTGATGTAGTTGTCGAAACTGCCGAAGGTGTTTGGGTTACTGATGTTGAAGGTAGAAAGTATATGGATTGTCTTTCGGCATATTCCGCAGTTAATCAAGGACATCGTCATCCGAAAATATTTAAAGCAAT
>CAYOPF010000068.1:0-15669 GCA_964405755.1 uncultured Chloroherpeton sp. | reverse complement strand
CAAGGAACCACATACCCACTTCGCCATTATAGGTTTCCACAACTTTGGCCCAAACTTCTTGTGCATTGTAGAAATTAACAATAGAATTGCCTACAGATTCCATTAAAAAATAGCAAATACCATAGCCAAACACACCACCAAGCACCGAACCAATAGTGCACCATAGAGCAGCTTTGAAGCTAACCTTTGGTCGGGCAATTGCAATGGCAATCAATAGAACATCTGGAGGTATTGGGAAAAAAGAAGACTCTGCAAAAGCAATCAAGAAAATTGCCATTAATGCTCCAGGACGGGTGGCAAAAGATTCCATCCATTCCTTGGAGCGATATAAAATACTTTTAATGCTCACTATGTTCCAATAAAAAATTCAAAATTACGCAATTGTTAATTCATAATTCATATTTTTGTAATTCGATGCGGGGGTAATTTGATGAAAAAATCATTGTTTTTCATGTATTTTCTATTATTTAATTTTCTGATTTCAAACAGTATTTCGTCGCAAGATAATACTAAAAGTGACATTTCAGCTCCTACTACGTCAAACTATCAGAAATTAACTTACAGGTTGGACTCATTGGCAAATGCCAATCAAACTTTGCTAAAGTATTCGAACTTTAGTATGGCGGTATATTCGTTGAACAGCAACCAGATGATTTTTTCGAGAAATGCCGATAACCCCGTAAAACCCGCTTCAGTAACAAAGTTAGTCACATGTTTTGTAACATACTCGTTAGTTGGCGATTCATTCAAAATTAAAACACAGTTTTATACCAATGATAAGAACTTGGATGACAAAATAATCAATGGAAATCTTTATATCCGAGGTTTTGGAGATTGTACTCAAAAACTGGAAGACTTGGACGAAATTGTACGCCAATTGAAATCGATTGGTATAAAAAAAATCACAGGGGATATAATAGCAGATGGAACTTTTTTCGACGAGGTTAATAACCGATTTCACTATAGTGGCGACGACGACGAAGTGGAACCAACAGCATTAATCAGTGCATTGTCGCTCGAGAACAACAGAATAAAAATCGTAGTCAATACCAAAGTGGCTGGTGAACCTAAGATTCAGGTAATTCCTTATAGCCCATCGATAAATGTAGTAATCAATAATATGGGTTCTCCAATTCCTACAAAGATTAAAACTAAAAGAAAAAAACCTGTGAAACCTCAAACAACACGACCAAAGATTTTCTCCAAGTTGGACGAAAGAGGATACCAAAACATAACAATTTCGGGTCGGTTAGCTAAGAATGCGTCGCTATATTTCGAGGAATTTAATCGAAATCCAGTTTTGTCCTATGCAGGTGCTGTATTTTATAGATTGAATAATAATGGCATTACTGTTGAGGGTAAATTTACGAAATTAACTGATAGAAAAAGCCAAGATTACTCAAAATTTACGATATTGGGGGAGATATCAAAACCAATTAATTTACTGATAAATGAAATGAACAAGAACAGCAACAACTATTATTCAGAAAATTTATTTAAGTTCAATGCTGCAACTGCAGATAAGGATAAACTTTTGTCGAATTCTGCAAAAATATTGCTGGATAGTTTGATGGATAGTTATTTTGGAAACAATAAAACTGATATTAAGATATTCGATGGAAGCGGTTTATCACGAAGAAACAGGCTTTCTGCATCATTATTGATAGAAATGCTGAAACATATCACCACAACAAATTATTTCGGTTCTTTTCTTTCCAGTTTAGCGATTGCAGGACGAGATGGGACATTAGAGAAGAGGATGAGAGGAACAGCTGCCGAACTTAAGGTATTTGCCAAAACAGGTACTCACCGAGATGTAAGCGGCCTCTCAGGTATAGTCCAAACAAATGAAGGAGAAATTTTCTTATTTGCATTTTTGTTTAATGGAGGTGGAGTGGGGTCCTATAAATTATTTGAAAATCAAATGTGCGAAATAATTTCTTCATATTAATATGAAATCAAGAGCAAGCAACACTTTACTTTATTTGGGATTATCGATTTTATCGATAATTATGATATTTCCAATGTTTTGGATGTTGCTATTATCGTTGAAATCCTATCCGGAACAATATGCAAGTTTTTGGCAATTGCTCACATCTAAATTTACATTTAGAAATTTCGAGGATGTTATCCAATCGGATTCGTTCGACATTTACTTTTTGAATTCTACAATAGTTGCCTCGCTGGTAACGTTGGGTAATGTTTTCTTTTGCACGATAACAGCTTATGCAATAGCACGAAGGAACTTTATTGGTAAAACGTTGTTTGTTTCCTCCATACTTGGTGTGCTGATAATCCCTTCGCACATAATAATGATACCACTTTACAGAATGATGGTATCGTTTGGATGGATTAATACTTATTACTCATTAATTGTTCCCTGGCTAATAACTCCATTCGGAATTTTCTTGGTTTGGCAGTATATCAAGATGATACCAATAGAACTGGAAGATGCTGCAAAAATCGATGGCGCTGGATTATTTACAATCATTTTCAGGATAATATTCCCTCTATCCCGACCAATTCTTGTAGTATTGGCAATATTTACATTTCTGAGCAACTGGAACTCATTTTTGTTCCCATTTATTTTTACCAACGACATCGACCACCGGACCTTATCGGTAGGTCTCACCTTTTATTTGGGGAAGCAAAGTATAGACTGGGGTCATTTAATGGCCGGAGCCACAATTTCGTCACTTCCCATTATTGTCATTTTTATATTATTCCAAAAGCATATAATAAAAGGCTTAATTTCAGGTGCATTAAAGGAATAATTTTATATTTTTGTATTTTGAACAATTTCGGAAAATGGCGAATAAAATAAAAGTCCTTGTAGTAGATGACCAACCTCTAGTATTGGATATACTTTCTAAGGGTTTGGTACAAGATCCAGAAATAGAGATATCAGGAACAGCAACTGATGGTTATTTGGCATTGAATATGATTAATCGCTCCAAACCAGATGTGATTATCCTTGATATGGAAATGCCCAGAATGAATGGTATCCAATTTCTTCACCAATTAAATGCCACTACTCCACTACCCACTATAGTACTGAGTGCTCTCACCGATCCCAATTCCAAAATTACTCAAGATGCATTCGATGCCGGTGCTGTGGACTTCCTACCTAAGCCTTCTTCGGGAGCCCGTGGTTTGTTGGAATTGATTAAGCAGTTATGGATAAAAATTAAAATTGCCGCAACTCAGGACGTTTCGCACTTAAAGAAACCTTTGCAAACCTACAAATTGCCCTCGAATGTGTTAGACCGTAAGGCTACAACCAAAAATATGATTCTGGGAATGGGTGCTATGGGAGTTACCGGTAACCCCGAGCAATTTCTCAAAATATTCGCCTTAGGCAGTTGCATTGGTCTTACTTTATTCTGTCCATCCAAAAACGTAGTAGCAATGTCGCATGTAGCTCTTCCTGCTTCCAAAACCGACGCAAAAAAAGCTGAGGACTTGCCCGGATATTTTGGCGATACTGTAGTTTCTGCTTTATTGAGCAAAATGGCAGAGTATGGTTGTATGCCTAATATGATTTTTGCCAAAATTGCAGGTGGAGCCAAAACCCAAGTCGAACTGGGAGACTTTTTCAATATAGGTCAAAAAAATATAATTTCTGTAAAAAGTAGCCTAATAAAGCACCAAGTTAAACTTTTAGCCGAAGATGTGGGCGGCGAGATATCTCGTACTGTTTATGTGAAAGGCGGCGATAAATTCCTAACTATTCACCATCCCTCTAAAGGAAATTGGCAAATATAATATAAAATTTAAATTTTTCCCGAAAATCTTTATAAATTTTGTAATAAAATCGCACTTTTTTTGTTTTATATATATTGTGAATGAATTTTCTAAATATAGCGACTTAGAATTATCTTTTTTGATGTGTTCCGATAACAAGGAAATTCGCAAGAAGGCCTTCGATGAGGTTTACTTACGGTATTCTTCGGTTATTTATACTTATTGTTTTCGATTTCTTCGAAATGAAGAATTGGCAAAGGATATTTTTCAGGATACATTTGTTAAACTATTCGACTATATTCAAGTAAAGAACGAAGGTGTAGAGAATCTGGGAGGATATTTATTGAAAATTGCCCGCAATTTTTGCTTAAATGAGAAAAATTTTAATAAGTCCAAAAAAGTAGTTAACATTGATGACGTGGAAATTAAGTACAATGACGATAATTATGAACAACAGCAAAACAGGGAATTATTACTAAAATCTTTGAACCTATTACCAGCTAAATATAGAGAATTGTTAATACTTAAAGAGTTTTTAAATTATACCTACAACGAAATAGCAGATATTACAGAGCAAACCAGGGGCAATGTAGGAATTATGATACATCGTGCAAAACAGATGCTCAAGGAAATAGTACTTAAAGTACACAAAATAAATAAAATTGAAATTGAGGATTGAAATGGATATAAATAATCACGAATATTATTTGATTAAAATAAGCGAGTTTCTCGACGGGGAGTTAACCTCGGATGAAACTCGCGAACTTTTCAACTATATTGCGGACAACCCCGAGTTGCAGGAAGAGTTGAAAAGTTCGATGGCAGTTAGGAATATGTTTCATCAGGAGTTGATACCTCCGCCCAAAAATTCGAAAATTATGCTTTATGGCAAGTTGAACCTGCAAAAATCTGCAGTAATTCTCAGCTTGCTTCTATCCATATTTACCCACTTCCGAAGATTTATTTTGAATCCGGCGGTTGGTGCCACTTTGGTTGGTATTGGTATATTTCTACTTGGCTTCTATACTGCGGAATTTGCTAAAAAACAGAGCAATCCTGCTACAAACAGCGAAATCGTTTCCCCGCAAATATCAAATTCAGAGAAAGAACAAATACCAATTGTTCAATCCAAGGAATTGAATGGCACAAATGTTCCTTTTGTTGCAAAAGCAAATCAATCACAAAGGATAGCAATCGAGAACAATAGCAATCCCAATCGCATCTTAGCTGCAAATACAGTATTAGTAGATAATTTGCAGGATAATTTTAAACAAAATATTCCGACAAATAACGATGAAACCACTAATTTTAATCAAATTAATTACGACCGACAAATTTATTCTGCTCTGTTTGCACGAAATAATCAGCATATCGGAACTACGACCATTAAAGGAAGCTACCCTGAAATTGATTACCTGATATCATCCTTCTTGGATAAAATGTCGATAGGAATTTCAAAATCAAACAGCACATCAAATATAAAAAATGATTTGGAACCACTTAGCAATCCGATGCTGAATGATTATTCGGTTGCAATTGGATATAATTTGAATGAAAGCAACATCATAGCAATAGAATTTGGTCAGGAAAATTATCCTCAAAGATACACAGGTGTTATTAATGAAAGCGAGGCTGTTATCAACCAGGTTTATACTGCCCAGTGGTATGGCGTTTCTTATCAATACAATTTCGATGGTATTACAGATAAGATGATGATAAATCCATTCATCAAGATTTTATCGAGTTTAACTAAAGTTGGGCCATTTTTTAAGGGTTCATTAGGAATGAATTATAGTATTAACGATAAGCTGATTCTAAATATCGGTCTGGAAAGTTCAACATTGCTATATGAATTTCAGGGTAAAAACTTCAACACAACTAAATATGGTATTTTCTACGGGGCAAAAATTAACTTTTAATGAATTTACATTTATATAAATGAACATTTTGAAAAACATATTGATTACTGTATTAATCTTTATTCTCTTATTGGGAGGTTGCTCCTCGCCTCTCGATGTTCCAGCAAATCGAAGGATAGACATCGAAGAGAATCCTTACCTCAATCCAATAATTAAGTTGAACCCTAATTACCTTTTTTTTGATTTTGTCCATCCAGACTCAGCTAAAATTTTAACAATAGAAATTGAGAATAATCAAGATAAAAAGTATCTGTTAACAAACTACTATTTGTTCTATGGCAACAATAACTTCAATATTATCAATAAGGAAATACCGATTATTCTGGAAGCCAAAGGATTGGACAACAGCAAAAAGAAGATTGATATCAAATTTACGGGAAAATCTGCGGGCGTATTTATCGACTCGTTAATTTTGGCTAATGTGTTCTATCCTATCGGATTTCTGGAAGCAAAAGTTCCGTATATTTATATTAATGATTATTATCAAAATAACCTAAAAGTTGGCCAGAAACATCTTTTCGAAATTTCAATTACTAATTTTAGCGAAAATGCAGCGATAATTAATAAAGTAAATTTTTCGGATACATCCATCGATATTGTTATAAAAAATTCCTTACCAATAGAGTTGCCCAGAAACTCAAAGAAAAACCTTATAATCGAGTGTCTGCCTAAAATTTCTGGGAACTATACGACACAAGTACAATTGGAGATTGTTACCAATTCCTCTCGCAAATTAGTAGATTCTGTTTCCACAATTAAAATTGACTGCAAGTAAATTCGTTTTCATTTTTAATTGCTCACATAAATAAAGAAAATCCTATGAAATTTCGGGATTTCCAACCATTACTTACAGCTGGCGAAGGCGTTACCTTAGAATACAAACGCAAGGTGAACAAACCCGAAAAAATTGCAAAAGAAATATGTGCATTTGCCAATACAAAAGGCGGAGTTCTAATCATAGGTTTGGACGACGACGGCACAATTGTTGGAATTAAAAGTGAAAAAACAGAAATAGACATCGTAGAGCAAACATGCTCTTTCTATCTGCGACCAATTGTTACCCCCGAAATTCAAATCTTCGAAATTGACGGAAAAGATTTGCTATGTGTTACTATCCAAGAAGGCAGCCGGAAACCTTATGAATCGACTGTAACAGATGCCGAAGATAGCAAAACGAGCTATGTTGCTTTTGTGCGAGTGGGCGAGAACTCAGTTCCAGCAAGCTCGGAGATGAGACGTTTGATGAAGAAACAATCCGAAGATAAACCTGTTACATTAAGCATTGGCGATAAGGAAAAACGATTGTTCAACTACCTCGAAAAATATAACAGGGCCACTGTTAAGGATTTCTCCAATTTAGTGAACATATCGCGCCGCCGTGCCGAACGCCTTTTAATTAGATTGGTTCAGGCAGGAGTGTTGCAAATCCATACCGATACCCACCACGATTACTTTACTTTGGTTGAATAAAATTGATTTCCGGATTTTGAATTACACCTTCGAAATTGAATAGTAATTTAAGTGCTATAGAAATTTCGCTGTTGGTTATATAATACCCCCGAACCATATCATACTCATCGGTAAAAATCTTGAATACTTCGGCATATTTGCCTTTTGCATAAAATGGCACTAATGAATTTGTATGAGACTTATGGTTCCATTTAAATTCTGGTAAATTTCCCTTCCCTTTGTTGATAATTGGATTTGTATATGGATTATTATCGTTTTCCATGGGTCCTGTTATATAACCCGTTTCGTGGTCCGCTGTAACAACCAATAATGTTTCATCCCAATTACTATTTTTCTCAATCCAATTAATAACTGTGTTAATTGCATTATTAAAATCGCTAACTTCCTCGACCAATCTTCCTGATTGATTGTCGTGACTTGCCCAATCTATAGCACCACCTTCGATCATCACACAAAAGCCATATGGGTTCTGATTTAATGTATTCAATGCGGCAAGCGACAAAGTGGAGAGAGTTGGTACCGACTGGATAAAAGGAACAACAAATGGATTAGCATTTGGGTCGCCTTTTCTGTCTTGTTGCAAAGTAGTGAACACTTGAGGAACGCCAATTAATCTTTTGGAGGATGGTTTTTTTTCTTCATTTTCGAATTCCTGTTTGGTTTGAATCAATTTCCAGTTTTTGTAGCCATTTTGCAGCTTTTTCCAATATTCAGGTCCTCCTACGTAATCATAGTTTGAGGAATCTACTTTTTCGCCTTTATCGTTGAAATCAGGGTGACCGCAACCGATAATAACATCGGTTTGCGATTCTATCATTTCTTGAGCAATTTGAGAGTAATTTTTCCTCGAAACATTGTGCGCCACAAAGCCAGCTGGAGTTGCGTGGGAAAATTGTACCGACGTTACGACTCCAGTTGATCGCCCTTTTGTCTTAGCAATATCAAAAAAATGTACCAATTTCGTAGAATCCAACGAAATTCCGATAGAACCATCGTATGTTTTTCTGCCGGTAGAAATTGCCGAAGCTGCAGGTGCCGAATCTGTTGGTTTTATCTTTAAGTATTCAAAGTCCGACCAAACTGTCTTGCTGTCATAGGATGTGGTATATTTACTAGATTTTGTTATAGTTCCAGGATAAGTGGAACAATATAATTTAACAGGAAATTTTTCATAAGATTGGATGCTATCTTTGCCTTCCAAATAATAGTTTGCAATTTGAATATGAGCTCTACCCATACCATCGCCTATCATAATAATCACATTTTTAGGTGGTTGATAGGCTGTAGAAACATACAAAGCACAAATAATGCTTGCAAAAATGGCTACTAAGAATTTTAATTGTTTCATGTTTTTCGGTTTATTTTATTCAAAAATAGAAAAAATGTGTTAATTTTAGGTTAAAAAACATATAATGCGTTCCGACTGCTTCAACAATAATTTTAAGTTTATTTTGTCAAAACAATAAAGTTCATTAATTTTATTATTTAAAGTTTTACAAAAATTATGAACGAAGTTTACATACCAATAATTGTAATGTTAGTATTGGGTTTCACCTTTGCACTCCTTTTTCTTGCATTATCGGCATGGCTTGGAGCAAGAAGGGAAACACCTTTGAAAACAACAACTTACGAAAGTGGAGTGGAGCCAGTTGGAACCGCACGAAGTCGGTTTTCTGTTAAATTCTATATGGTAGCAGTAAGTTTTATCGTATTCGATATAGAAGTAGTTTTCCTCTATCCCTATGCAATACAAGTTGTTGATTTAGGAATGATACCATTTGGTGCAATTGTAGCATTTGTAATAGTACTATTTGCAGGATTTTATTATGAATTAAAGAAGGGAGGTTTCGAATGGGATTAGGTAAAGCTCTCGAAAGTCAAGGATTTCTGACGACCTCGATCGAGGCTGTAATAAATTGGGCACGAAAGAATTCTGCATGGCCAATGCCACTGGGAATATCGTGCTGCGGTATCGAGATGATGGCATTTGCATCTTCTCGTTTCGATGTTTCACGTTTTGGTTCCGAAGTATTTCGTATGACGCCTCGCCAGAGCGACGTATTGATAATTGCAGGAACAGTAACTTACAAAATGTCGTGGGTGGTTCGCAAAATTTACGACCAAATGCCCGATCCTAAATGGGTGATTTCGATGGGAGTATGTGCCTCCACTGGTGGGATGTTCCGTTCCTATTCGGTGGTTCAGGGAGTAGATCAATTTCTTCCCGTCGACGTTTATGTATCAGGATGCCCTCCAAGACCAGAAAATCTAATCATGGGTTTGATGGCCGTACAAGATAAAATAGGTAAACAACGGCCAGATTTGATTAATCTTGGCAAAGATATTACTAAAACACCTGTGCAGGAGGATTTTCACTCACCGTTTGCTTTCAACTACAAAAACAAGGAAGTGTTGCAAGCAGAAACCATTGGAGAACTGAAACAAAAAATACTGCAATCTCATTGAGATTTTGAGTTTTTTCTTCTAATATTTCGAACTCTCTCTTTGTTTAAATAGTATAATAATTAAGAGAGTTTTTTTACAAACAATCTCAAGCCTTTGTATGTTTCCTGCAATCTAATAATAATATAACTGTTGCAATTAGTATGTTTACAGAAAATAGTATATATTCATTACTAATTAAGTGCTTTAAACAACCCTCTTTGAAAAATTGTAAAAACAATATCACCGGAGTTATGCGAAGAAAAAAACTTTAATCCATTTAAAACTAAAACTATACCTCATTAAATCGCAATAGTTAAATGGAAGAAGTGTTCTAAACTCGTAAAAGAGAATGATAGAAATAATAGCTATTAAATTTTGAATAGCTATTTTTCCAACATCATTTTCCATTTTTATTCTTCAATTATATTGGATAGTCTATGATTTACAACAAAATTAACGATTACATATAACGATGAACTTTCCCGATATATTCTTTAAATTCCGGTTTATATTCCGCCGGTTGGCGGCCAAAACATACTCCTAAGGCTTCGTGGAATGCTATTTCGTCCAAATCCACATAACGTTGTTTAATAGCTTCTTTTGTAGGAATATAGGAAATCTCAGTTGATTCAACTCCTACAACAGTTACGCCAGCAATACCTTTCTTCATTAAATATACTGCTGCCCCTCCGGCTTGTTTGCCAAAGGTAACGTCGTAAGCACTTGTCGCTCCCGCTCTTACTAAATGTCCCAAGGATACTTCGCGAATTTCAGGGTATTGATAAATTCCGTCAACGTATATACCTTGGCTTTTCAACACTTGCTCCCAAATTGGGTCTTCCTGCATATAATGTTCCAATTGACGTCGAATAAATCTTCCTACTCCCGACAAGCGTTGGTGTCCGAATGAGTCGCTACCCGAAACTTCATCGGTAAAGTATTGACCTTCCTTGTTTTTCACTCCCTCGGCTGCTACAATAATATATGTGGAACCTTTAACATCGCTTGATATTAACCGCTCTAAATAAATTTTCTTAAAATGTTCGTACAACACCTTGTAGTCAGCTTCGACTTCTGGTATCAGAATTGCATCAGCATCGGCACCAAGACCACCACGAAATGCAGTATGTCCGGCATATCTGCCAAAAACTTCGATAATTAAAGCACGATTATGGGTTATCCCAGTAGTTCTGAGTTCATCGGTAAATTTTGCAATCCTGTTTATTGTGGAGTCTCCTCCGACAGAGTAGGTCTGTAAATCCAAATCCATAGTTTTGGGGACATGAACACATTTAATTCCTTGCTGCAATAAATCAACAACAACTGAACCAGTGTCGTCGCCACCAGCAATAATCAATCCGTCGATATTGTGCTTTTTCAATCCTGCCTTTATTTTCTCGTATTTTTCGGGATCATTGATTTTGCTAATTTTCACTCTGGAGTGACCTGCTTCCGAGCCTGCTATACCCGAATGAATCTTATCTGCCCGAACAGTATCGATTGTAACCAATTCGAGATTAAGAAGATTGTACAAACCAGCATAACCATTGGGGATTAATGTTGCTTCGATATTTAAATTGTTTGCCATTCGGGCTGCGCCAATAATAACAGCATTTAAACCGCCACAATCTCCACCTGAAGTTATAATTCCAATTTTCTTTACTTCTTTCATTATATTTGTTTCCTATTTTGTTCTTACGCTAAAAAAAAGCACTACAGTTAGTACTGCGGCTCCTACAACAATTACTGGTTCCAACAACTCGTCGAAAAACGACTTCTTAGGTTTGGGAACTTTACCTTGGGTGAATGGGAACATTTCGTTTTCGATAAGATTGATATCGTCGGAATTAATTTTATCTATAAACGATGCAACGATACTATCTATGATCTTCAATTCCCCATTTTTATCGACTAAAGCGACGGATGCATCTATTTTTATCGAACGAGAATATTCATCACCAACTTCAATGTACATTATTTCGAACTCGTGAACATCCAATTTTAAGGAAAGTTGGGAATTATCGTTAATAGTAATATCCTTATACGACAATTCATTAACAAGCTTATTTGTAAAATAATTAAAATTGGTATTTTCGTTTATTCTAACGTCTCTAATGTTTTTTTCGGAAAGCTTTACCCCAACTTTAGAATAAAATTCGTTAAATATCGAGTCAATTATCTGCTTGTTTGTAGATATTGAATTGGCAAATATATCTGATTGTATTGCAATAAATACAAAAAGCAATATGGAAAATTTGATTTTCCTCATAAATTAAATTCTTTTTTAATACGAGTAAATTCTTCGATTAATATTTGTTCTTGGTCGTAGTATGCAGGGTTGATTCGTATTGCTCTTCTTCTACCCTTGATTTTAATGTAAATAATTCGATAAAAGTCTAGTTTCTTGTATTTATTGTTTTTTATAATTACTCTTTGGATGTTTTGAAAATTGATAGACTTGAAGAACCAGCGGCTTTTTAAAATGAACTTCGACTCCTCGATAATTATTTTTTTCTTTTGGTACATTTGATAAAGTAAAGCAATAGTTGTAATTACGGTTATAAAAATTAATAAAAATATGATTGGCTGATAAATTCTGTCGATAACCTTTGTATTGGATATTGACTCTCGAATCAAAATAAAAACGCTTAAAACAATCGCATAAAGGCTTAAAGATTTCCAATAATAATCCAAACGAAATTCAAAAACTGTACTCTTGTTCTCTTCCATTTTTTAACCTCGGCTATTTAAGTTTACAACAATAGCATTTGCAATATCACGAGCAGCATCGGGTTTGGCAAATCTTCGTATATTTATCTCCATCTCTTTGAGCTTGGATTTATTGGTTAGTACGTCGCTTACTTTTTTGGTAAGTGCAATATGCAATGTCTCTTGGTTAAGTAACACTGCTGCACCATTTTTTTCGAAAAACCGCGCATTGGACTCCTGCTCGTTATTTGCTGCAAGCACAAGTGGAACAAGTAGCGATGGTTTGGCCATTACTGCCAATTCCGATAGAGTGGAAGCACCCGATCGGCATAGAACCAAGTCAGCAGCTGTATAGGCAGAATACATATCGTCGATAAATTCCACACACTTTATTTGGTTTGGCAAATCCAGTGACTTATATTTATCGTATTCCTTGCCGGTTTGCCATATTATTTGCAAATCTGCGCTGGTTAATTCGTCAATATTAGTTTTAATTGCATTATTGATTTTCTGAGCACCCAAGCTCCCACCAAAAACAAGCAATGTTGGCTTACTTGGATCTAACCCCCACATTTCTCTTGCTTTTATTTTGTCAATTGGATTTTTGAAAAAATCATCCCGAACTGGATTGCCTACGTATTTTATCTGCTTGATCTTTTTATTTTGTAAGAAACTTTGTGTTTCGGGAAAGGACGTAAAAAGAACTTCGGCATATTTGGACAGCAATGTTATAGTTTTCCCAGGATTGAAATTCGATTCCATCAAAAAAATTGGAACTTTAGCCGCATTTGCCGCAAGAGCAGGCGGAAAACTTATATACGCTCCTGTTGCAATTAATGCATCTACTTTCTTTTTCCGGAGGATTTGCTTTATTCTATATTCACTTTGAAAAACTTTAAATGGCAATAGGATATTCCTTATGTCGAACAAGCCTTTAAGTCCCTCTATCTCGATGTGATGGAATTCGTAACCAAGATTTTTCACCACCTTGCCTTCGATTTTGTCTTTTCGACCTACGAATATAAACCTAAAATCTGGATTGATCTTCCTCAGTTCGCTTACTACCGAAATAGCTGGGAAAAGATGACCTCCAGTACCACCTGCTGCAATTAAAAATGTATAGTTTTTCATAAGTTAAATCAACAATACTGCAAATTTAAGAAAAAAGTACATATTACATTTTTTTTTAATAATTTCGTCTTTTCCAAAACAAGTATGTTAATTTTTTTAGGACATCAAAAATGAAACACTTTATTCTTTCCGTAGTTGTTTACTTTCTTTTTACTTCTCTTGCAATTTCGCAACCGAAGTTAGAAATCGAAGGAGGAAACACTTACAATTGGGGAAAAGTTAATTACAAAAATTCCCCTGTTACTGCAAAAATCAAGCTTAAAAATATAGGTACAGAGACATTAAAAATCTCCGAAGTTAAGCCAGGATGTGGCTGCACTGCTGCTCCTCTTGATAAATACGAAATCGCACCGGGAGAATTTTCCACTCTTTCAGTATCCTTGAATATTTCGACATATTCTGGAGAAACTGTAAAATCTATCAGAATATCCTCGAACGACCCACAAAATGGAGATGCTTATTTGTTCATCAAAGCAGACGTCTATCGTCCAGTGGTTGTTAATCCAAGTAATTATCTTGGAAGAAGTACTATTTATATTGGTAAACCGGAAGAGTTTAATTTTTCGCTCAAAAACCAAACTGACAAAAATATGAAAGTAACTTCTGTCGAAATTATGCCGAAGGAAGCTACTTGTGATGTAAAAGTAGGTGACGTTTTGCCAGCAAATCAAGATAAAAAATACATTATTAAATATACTGCAAAAAATGGCGAAGAACGCTTGAATGGTTCAATAAAGATTAAGACAAGCGACGAAGAAGCTGGCGAAATTGGAATTTACTTCTATGGTAATATAGCCAATCCAGAGTCCACTTCCACACCAAAGTAAACTAAAAGGCAAGTTTTTATGGCAAGAGCATCGATAATCACCATCGGCGACGAGATTTTGATTGGACAGATTATCAATACTAATGCCTCGTGGGTTGCCCAGCAACTCACAAATCTAGGGGTTATTATCGATAAACAAATCTCTGTTTCCGATAAAAAAAGTGAAATTTTCGACACGATTCGCAACGAGCTATCCCGTTGCGATATTGTTATTACCACAGGCGGATTGGGTCCGACTTCCGATGATAACACAAAACAAGTTATTTGCGATGTGTTCGGGGATGAATTAAGATTCGACGAACAAAGCTTCGACAACATCAAAGAATTGTTCGAAGCTCGCAAACGCCAAATAACCGAACGCAACAAGCAACAAGCAATGGTTCCATCCCGATCAATTGCTCTGAAAAACGATTATGGAACTGCCCCCGGGATACTGATAAGAAAGAAAGGAAAATTATTCGTAGCACTTCCTGGCGTACCAATTGAAATGAAAGCCATTTATGAAAATTCCTTATTGCCTCGATTGGACGAATATTTAATTAATCACCCGGGCGAATTTGTTCTTTATAGAACTATCAATACTGTTGGAATTTTCGAATCTAATCTAGCTGACTTGATTGGCGATCCTTCTTCCTTTTTGGACCCAGATACTTCTTTGGCATTTTTGCCAAACTATCGAGGAGTAAGATTACGGATTGGAACTGTAAAAAGTTCCTACCAGGAAGCTAAAAGCACCGTGGACAAAGCAATAGATTACTTATCCAGTATCATTAAAGAATATATAATTTCGGAAGGCGACTTTAATTTGACGCAAATTGCACATGATTTATTATTAGAAAAGAAAAAAACAGTTGCAGTAGCCGAATCTTGCACAGGAGGGTTTTTAGGAAAAGAACTTACTGATTTGTCGGGAGCATCGGCCTATTTTATGGGTGGACTGATAACATACAGCAACCAATCCAAACTTGAACAACTTAATGTTTCGAAAGAAACTATAAACAATCATGGTGCGGTAAGCTCGCAAACTGCCACCGAAATGGCAGAAAACGTCCGAAAGTTATATGGAACCGACTTTGGGATAAGTATTACTGGGATAGCTGGCCCAGAAGGAGGGACTCCCTCCAAACCAGTCGGCACAGTATTTATAGGATTATCCGACGATAACGGAACTAATGCTTACGAATTTCATTTCGGCGAAAATAGGTCAATTAACCGAGAAAGGGCAGTTGCAAATGCATTTCTCTTATTAATCAACAAGTTAAAATAAAGGTTTATTATGGGTAGTTTGATTCTTTCAGCAAAAAGAACTCCAATTGGAGCATATTTAGGGGCGTTGTCGAACTTTTCTGCTCCTCAGTTAGGAGCAGTTGCAATTAAGTCTGCTGTTGAACAATCGGGAATAAATATCGAAGAGATTAATGAAGT